>NZ_JBEGDO010000001.1:270000-476149 GCF_051913525.1 Pseudomonas sp. PKS
TCAAGGCACAAGGAGCCGTGGCAATGAAGGGCTGGACCCTCTGCAAGTCGTGGGTGCTGGGAATCTTCTTATCGCTTTCGATGATCTGTCACGCCGCCACCGATGATGCCGCTGTGGCGGTAGAAGGCGTATTGGCCTCTCCCGCCGAACTGAAGGTTGCCAACCGCACGCTAGTGGTGTTCCGAGCCACGTTGTTGGGGGAGACGCCAGCAGCACGCGTGACGCGGGCCCAAGGCGTAATCGACGAGGCCTTGCAAGAGCCGGCCGAGTTGCAGGTCAGCATCGAGCCCATTTTGCACAGTTACCTGGTGCTATTGGGCAACCGCCGGGCGTTCATCGTCGCGCCCCTGGATGTGGCCCAAGACGGCGGGTCGGTGCGTGAGACCGCCGAGCAGGCCGCGCAGACCTTGCGCCTGGTGGTCGAGGAAACCGGACAGGCGCGCAGCCTGGACTACCTGCTCAAGGCCGCGGGCTTTTCGGCCTTGGCCACCATGCTCTACCTGGCACTGGTCAAGGGCACCCGCGGTGCGCGGCGCAAGTTGCTGGGCCTGCTGCCGCCGTTGATGGGCAAGCACTCCCAAGTGTTGCGGGTAGGGCATGTGCCGTTGTTCGACCTGCAGAACCTTTACTACCTGGTGGACCGTCTGCTTTGGTTGCTGTACTGGCTGCTGTTGCTGCTGTTCAGCTACCAATGGATGAGCTTTGTGCTCTCGCGGTTTCCCTACACCCGCCCCTGGGGCGAGAGCCTCAACGTGTACCTGTGGAACCTAGTCGAGCACCTGCTCAGGGGGGTACTCGATGCGATCCCGGGCATCGCGGTGGCGGTCTCGATTTTCTTCATCGCCCGCGGTATCAGTGGCTTCAGCAAACGGGTGCTGGAGCGCATGTCACGCCCCGGCACCTTGCGCTGGCTGACCGCCGAGACGCTCAAACCCACCACGCGCCTGGCGTCGCTGGGTATCTGGCTGTTCGCCCTGGTCATGGCCTACCCCTATCTGCCAGGGTCCGACACCGATGCATTCAAGGGCCTGTCGGTGCTGCTCGGGCTGATGATCTCGCTGGGAGCCACCAGCGTGATCGGGCAAGGCATGGCGGGCTTGATCCTTACGTACACCCGCACGCTGCGGGCCGGCGAGTTCGTGCGCATCGCCGAACATGAGGGCACGGTGATGGAAGTCGGCATGTTCACCACCACCATTCGTACAGGCCTTGGGGAGGTGCTGACCTTGCCCAACTCGATGATCACCAGTGCGGTGACCAAGAACTACTCACGCATCGTCCAGGGCCAGGGCTATGTGGTCGATACCGTGGTCACGATCGGCTACGACACGCCTTGGCGTCAGGTCCACGCCATGTTGATCGAGGCGGCGCGGCGCACGCCGGGCATTGTCGAGCAGCCCAGCCCGCAGGTGTTCCAGACGGCGCTGAGCGACTTCTATCCCGAATACCGCCTGGTCGCCCAGGCGATCCCCAGCGAGCCCCGACCCCGGGCCGAACTGCTGAGCATGCTGCACGCCAATATCCAGGATGTGTTCAACGAGTACGGTGTACAGATCATGTCGCCGCACTACCTGGCGGACCCGGAGCAAGCCAAGTTCGTCCCCCCGGAGCGCTGGCATACCGCGCCGGCGGCGCCCAGGCAGGAAGACTAGTTGGCACCGTGGTTACCGGGCCGTACAGGAGGGGGCTTCGAGCTCGATACCTAAGGACGGAACAGGGCCCCTGACTAGGAGCATCCAGGCTAGCCCTAATCAGGTTGATTGTCGCTGTGGATAAAGGCAAAATTCCTACGTATTACGTGGTATGTACCACGGTACGAATTGTAGGAGTGAACATGGCCCGGGTCGGTATCAACAGGGCGTCAGTGCAGCAGGCGCGGCAAGCGCTGCTTGCTCGGGGGGAGCACCCGAGTATCGACGCAGTACGTATCGAGCTGGGGAACACCGGCTCCAAGACCACGATCCATCGGTATCTCAAGGAGCTGGAAGGGCAGCCTCCAACCCCCTTGGATACAGCGAGCCTGAGCGCCCAGCTGAGCTGCCTGGTCGAGCAACTGGCCAAGCAGCTCAACGACGAGGCCCAGGCACGTCTGCGCGAGGCTGAAACCGCTTTCGAGGCACAGCGCGAGCAACTACAAGCCCAGGTACACGTAGCGCAGCAGGCGCTGGCGGCAGCGCATCAACAGTTGCAGATTCAGGCGAGCGCGCTGCAGGCCGAATCCGAAAAGCGACTGACTACCCAAAGCACCTTGCAGGCAGAGCAACTGCGCAGCGCCAGCCTCAATCAGGCGCTGGAAGAGGTGCAGTTACGCCTGGCCGACAAGGACGAGCAGGTGCGTTCACTGGAAGAAAAGCACCGCCACGCTCGTACAGAGCGCGAGCAGGAACAGCGCCGTCATGAGGCGCAGGTGCAGCAACTGCAGGTGGAGCTGCGCCAATTGCAGCAGGGCATGCAGGTACGCCAGCAAGAGGCTACACACCTTCACCGGGACAACGAGCGGTTGATCGGGGAGCATCGTCAGGCGGTGGAGCAACGCACGGCGCTGGAAGCACAACTGGAGCAACGCGATGCGCAAGTGCAAGGGCTGCGCTCGATCCTTGCCCAGGCCCAAGGCGCAAGTGACGAGATACGCCGTCAGTTGGAGACCCAGACCGCGCAGTTGGAGAAAAACCGCAAGCTGTGTGGCGAACAGGCACGCCAACTTGAGCGCTTGCAGGGCGTGCTCGATTCGCGGACCGAGGCACTATCGTCCTGCGAGGCGCGGCTGGCGCAGGGGGAAGCCAGGCAGTGATGCCGCTGGGCATGGCAACAGGCAGAACAATCAAACTTATGCGCCAGGGCGGGTTCTTCCATAGACACCCGCCTGGAGACCTGTCATGAGCCAGTCTGATTCTTGCAAACCCGACCAGGGGCCGCATTCCTCCGAAAACGCCACCCACAAGAACGATCTGGAGTTCGACCCGGACTCACCTGATCTCGAAGATCCGCAAGTCGACCCACAAGGGCCGGCCAAGCCGCCCAGGGATGACGAAGAGAAAGCCTGAGCGCAAAGGGCCGCAAGGCGGCCCCTAGCTCGTTACGGGTCTATCTTCTTGGCTTCCTCGACCCCCGCGGAGGATAGCTTGATCGGGTAGACGACGCTCAATGAGTGCTCGGCGTCCACCTCGACACTGCCGTGCTGGATGAGCCCTTGTTCCTGGAGGGTCTTGAGCATCCCGGCCACGGCCTTTTCACCGCGATAGTTGTCCAGCAGCTCCTTGCCTAAGCCTTGCGGGTGGGCATGAAGCAGGCGGGTGAGGATTTCTGATCGCAATGCATCGTTACTCATGATGCGCCTCACGTTCGTTGCAGGTCATTTACCGTATTTGGCCTGGAGTTGCTTGGCCTGTTCCAGGTGATGCTCGAGCTTGGGCAGGGTTTCGCTGGCAAAGGCCTTGAGCTCGGCCTTGTCAGAGGTGCCGGCCTCTTCCTTGAACAGCTTCACGGCCTTTTCGTGGGCATCGACCTGGTTGTTGATGTAGGACTTGTCGAAGGATTCGTCGCGCCATTGCAGGATCACTTTCTTGACCTTGTCGGTCAGCGCGGCTTCATCCGGTGTGCTCAGGTCCAGGGAACGGGCGATGTCGCCGAGCTTCTGGTTGGCTTTCGTGTGGTCGGTGACCATCTGCTGGGCGAAGGCCTTGATTTCAGGGCTTTTGCTTTTTTCCTGGGCCAGGTTGCCGGCCACGACTTCGGCGATGCCGGCCTCGGTCGCATCGTCGACAAAGTCATTGGAGGCAGCGGCCAGCACGTGCATCGACGCCATGCCGAGCGCGACGGTCAAACCGACGCGCTTGAGGAACAGATTGCTCATGTGTCACTCCTTATCCATTGGCGCGACCTCAGTGTCGCTTATGGTTGAGTGCAGCCTATGGGCGAAGGTTTGATTTTTCCGTGTCGTGCCGGCACCAGCGGTCATTGGTTTGAACGTTGGTGCAAGACGAGGCTCAGAGATTCAAAGGTCGCATCGAGGAACGGTCCATGAGCATCGAACGCAGCATTCCCGAGCTTGAGGCCTGGTACGCCCAGTATGATGACGCGAGTTATCGCCGCGAATCGCCGGACGCCTACCACCATGAGCTGGTCCGTACCGCCGAGGCGCTGCGTGACGACGGCGCGATCGACTGGGATGACTGGCTGGCGCTCAAGGCCCTGGCCGACCAAGCCCATGTGCGCGCCCTCGAGGAAGCCGTGCAGGCTCATGTGGATGACCCTGACGCATGAAGACACTGAAAATCGCCACGTTCAACCTCAATGGCATTCGCAGCCGCCAGCCAGGCCTGCTGACCTGGTTGGCGCGCGAGCAGCCGGATGTGGCCTGCCTTCAGGAACTGAAGGCTGCGGACAAGGACTTTCCGCGCGAGGCGCTGGAAGCGGTGGGCTATGGCTGCCTGTACCACGGGCAAGCGTCGTGGAACGGCGTGGCCATCCTGGCCCGAGGCAGCGAACCGCTGGAGGTGCGCCGAGGTTTGCCGGGCATGGACGACGACAGCCAGAGCCGTTATCTGGAAGCCGCAGTGCATGGTGTACTGATCGGCTGTCTGTACCTGCCCAACGGCAACCCTCAGCCGGGCCCGAAGTTCGACTACAAACTGCGCTGGTTCGAGTGCCTGATCGCCCATGCCAGGACGTTGCTCGATAGCGGCAACCCAACGGTACTGGCGGGGGATTTCAACGTGGTGCCCACCGACCAGGACATCTACAACACCCGCTCCTGGCTCAAGGACGCGTTGCTCCAGCCAGAATCCCGGGCGTGCTATCAGCGTCTGCTGGAGCAAGGCTGGAGCGATGCGATCCGCCAACTGCATCCTGATGCGCAGGTCTACACGTTCTGGGACTACTTTCGCAATCACTGGCCCCGCAACGCGGGCCTGCGCATCGATCACCTGTTGCTCAGCCCTGAACTTTCGCCACGGCTCAAGGCCGCCGGCGTGCATGCCTGGGTACGCAACGAACCGAAGGCCAGCGACCATGCGCCGGCTTGGGTCGAGTTATCCGTGCCCCCGCATCACTGATCTATAGTCAAAGGCGTCGAGGTGCTGGACACAAGGGATTGTAATGGCAGCAAGCAGGAGGCAGGACGAGGAGGGCCTGCTCGCCGTGACTGGCGAGGGCCGCGCCGTTGCCTTGTTCCGCCTGGTACTGAGCTTCATGGCGGTCGTGATGCTGGCCTTCGTGCTGATCGAAGGCTGGCGGATCTGGCGCGACTACCGGCTTGCGTTCCTCAATGCCGAAGCTGCGGTGACCAACCTGGCCCGGGCGACGGCCCAGCATGCCGAGGATGCCATTCGCCAGGTCGATGCGATTACGGCCGCATTGGCCGAGCGCATCGAGGGTGATGGCTTGGAGCACCTGGACCGCCCTCGGCTGCATGCGCTGCTCAGGCAACAAAAAGCGATCATGCCGCAACTGCATGGGTTGTTCGTCTACGGTGCCGATGGGCGCTGGATCGTTACCGATCAACCAACCATCGTCCCGCAGGCCAACAATGCCGATCGCGATTACTTCATCTACCACCGCACCCATGCCGACCGAGAGGTGCGCATTGGCTCGGTGGTGCACAGCCGTTCCACGGGCGACTTGATCATTCCCATCTCACGGCGGCTGAACAACCCCGACGGCAGCTTCGCCGGTGTGCTGCTGGGCTCGATCAAGGTGGATTGGTTCGTGCGCTATTACGGCGACTTCAAGATCGACGAACGAGGTGCGCTGGTGCTGGCCATGCGCGATGGCACTATTCTCGTGCGCCGGCCGTTCGTGGAGCAGGTGGTGGGGCGCAGCCTGGCCGACAGCGAGATCTTTCGTAACCACCTACCTTACGCCGACCAAGGTGTAGTGGAGGCGGTCGCGGTGGTCGACGGCACGCCGCGTCTGTATGCCTACCGGGCCTTGGCCCATTACCCATTGGTGGTCGAGGCTGGCCTGTCGCGTGAATCGATCATCGCGCCCTGGCGCCACGACATGCTCAAGTCGGTCGCGGTGTTGCTGCTGTTGCTGTCGGGGCTCGCGGCCTTTGGCTGGGTGGTGCTGCGCCAGCTGCGCGAGCGCATTGCCATCGAGCGTGCACTGCACCAGGCGCACCAGACGCTCAAATCCTTGGCCCTGACCGACAGCCTGACCGGCCTTGGCAACCGCCGCCGGTTGGACGGGGTGTTCGAGGCGGAGATCCGTCGGGCCCGGCGTCAGGGGTATCCCCTGGCCCTGGTGATGATCGACCTGGACTACTTCAAGGCCTATAACGACCGCTACGGCCACCCGGCAGGTGACCAGTGCCTGCGGCGCGTTGGCGACATGCTGGGCCATGCACTGAAGCGCCCTGGCGACTTGGCTGTGCGCTATGGCGGCGAAGAATTCACGCTGTTGCTGCCCAACACCGACGCCCAAGGTGCGGTGGCGATCGTGCAGGAGATACTGATGCTGCTGCGTCGGCAGGTGATCGAGCATGCTGGTAGCCCCTTGGGGCAGGTATCGGCCAGCGCCGGGATCGCGGTGGGTTATCCGGGGACGGAGGCGACCACGCCGGAAAGCCTGACAGCGGCCGCCGACGCCGCCCTGTATGAGGCCAAGCGCCAGGGGCGCGACCGCTACAGCCTGGCGAGCAGTGCGCTAGCCAATTGCTAGCCGCATGGCGCAACGCCCGGACAGGCCGTGGGCCTGTTCATCACGCAAAATGCCCCGCAGGCGTTCATTCAGCTGCGCAGGGGTCAGGAGGGTAAACCCCTGGCGGGCATAGAACGGCGCATTCCACGGCACATCAGTGAAGGTGGTCAGCGTGACAGCCCGCAAACCACGGCTGCGCGCAGACTCGACAGCCGTCTGCAACAAGCGGCGGCCCAGCCCTTTGCCTTGGGCGTGCTCTTGTACCGAGAGCTCCAGGATGTGCAACTCGCTGGCAATGGTGTGCGCGCAGATGAACCCGATCGGCAAGTCTTGCTCGTCCACCGCGACCCAGCTGGCCTGCTGCGCGATGCAGCGCTGGTGCGTGGCGTCATCCAGTACCTCGGCTTGCGCCAACCAGGCCAGTTCAGGCAAGCGTTTGAAGGCTTGGGCAGCGGAGCGTTCGACTGCGGCGAGCTGGGCAAGGTCGTGGTAGTGGGTGAGACGGATACGCATAGGGCTGTCCTTGGCCAAAAAGAGGCGTCTGAAAGCGTCTGTCAGGCCGACGCAAGCTTCATGGAAAAACCTCCGAAGGGAGGGCCGGCAATGTTAACCTTGCCCACCTCGTTGCTCACCTCGGACTGTTACATGTTGTTCAATCTCGCCATCCTGTTCGGCACGCTGGTGGCCATGGAGGGCGTCGGCACGCTGGCTCACAAGTACATCATGCATGGCTGGGGCTGGTGGCTGCACCGATCCCACCATGAGCCGCACCTGGGCATGTTGGAGACCAACGACGTCTACCTGGCGGCCCTGGCGCTGATCGCAGCAGGCCTGGTGGCACTGGGCAAGGCGGGCTACGCGCCGCTGCAGTGGGTTGGCGGCGGTGTGGCGGGGTATGGCGTGTTGTATGTGCTGGCCCATGATGGGCTCTTTCATCGTCACTGGCCCCGCGCGCCCAAACCAGTGAACCGCTATCTCAAGCGTCTGTACCGGGCGCATCGACTGCACCATGCAATCGCTGGGCGCAAGGGGAGTGTGTCGTTCGGGTTCTTCTACGCGCCACCCTTACGTGTGCTCAAGCGTCAGGTTCAGGCCCGCCGACATCGCTAGGTTCAGGCCTTGCGGCGTAGCAGGACGATGAAGAACAGCCCGCCGATGGCGGCCGTCGCAATGCCGATGGGCAGGTCTTGAGGCGCGATGAGCGTGCGCGCACCGATATCCACCCAGACCACGAACAGCGCGCCGAGCAGGGCGCAGGCAGGCAGCAGCCGGCGGTGCTCGGCCCCGACCAGGCGCCGGGCGATATGGGGCAGCATCAGGCCGACGAAACCGATGGCGCCGGAGAGCGATACCAGCACGCCGGTCAGCAGGGCACAGCCAACGAACACCTGAGCGCGCACACGACGTGGCTCGAAGCCAAGGCTCACGGCGGTCTGCTCACCGCTCATCAACCCGTTCAATGCCCGGGCCAGGCTCATCAGCAGCACAAACCCAGCCAGCACGCAGATCGCCGGCAGCCAGAGCAGCGGCCACTGCGCCAAGCCCAGGCCACCGAGCATCCAAAACATCACCGAGCTGGCGGCATGGGGGTCGCCGGTGTACAGCAGCAGGTTGGCTAGCGCCATCACCACGAACGACACAGCCACTCCGGCCAGCAGCAGCCTGTCGCTGTCCAGCCGACCGCGCCGGCTGGCCACCGCCAGGACCAGCAACATACTGCCCAAGGCACCGACGAAGGCCGCCAGAGGCAGGCTGAAGGGGCCGGCAAAGGTGCCGAGGAACAGCACCACCAGCACCGCCCCCAGCACCGCACCGGAGCTGACACCCAGCAGGTGTGGATCGGCCAGCGGGTTGCGGGTGACGGCCTGCAGGGCACCACCAACCAGGGCCAGGCCAGCCCCTACCAAGGCCCCGAGTAGCACCCGCGGGGCGCGGATCTGCCAGACGATCTGCGCCTGCCCCCGGGTCCAGTCGCCCATATCGGTCATACCCAACTGATACAGCGTGATGCCCGTGACCTTCGCCAGCGGCACATGGGCCGCGCCAAAGCCCAGGGACAGCAGGCAGGAGAACAGCACACCGATCAGCAGCAGCGACATCAGCAGGCGATAGCCTCCTGGGCTACGAACCGGCATCAGTGCGCTGCCTCGGCGAACAGTTGCGGATGCAGGGCCGCCGCCAGTTGCTCGATGGCGCTTGCGTTATCCACCGACGGGGTGACTTGCAGGTACGACAGCACCACGAAGCGATGCTCGCGGATGGCCTTTACCTCGCTCAAGGCGGGGTGATTGAGCAGGAAATCGCGTTTTTGCGCCCAACTCGTCGGGCCGTAATCGACGATGACGATCACCTCCGGATCCCGCGCCACCACGCTCTCCCAATTGACTTGGGTCCAGCTGGCATTCACGTCATCCATCACGTTGTCGGCACCGGCGGCCTCTAGCAGTGCCTGGGGCATGCCGAGCCGGCCAGAGGTGGTGGGGCGGTCTTCGCCGCTGTCGTAGAGAAAGACGTGGGGTTTGTGCCGCACTTGGTCCAATTGCGCGTGAACCCGCGCAACGCGCTGCTTCAGGTGCTCGACAAGCACGTTGGCGCGCTGTTGAACGTCGAAGATGCGCCCCAGGTTGTCCAGGTCCTGGTACAGATCCTCCAAACTTGCCCGGCGCCGGGGCATGATCCAGGAGCAGGATTCGCTCAACTCATACACGGGGATACCCAGTGGTGCCAGGGTCTGTGGCGTCAGCGGGCCGCCCACGTTCATGCCGTAGCCCCAGCCGGCGAACAGAAAGTCGGCCTGGGCATCAAGGAGGTTCTCCGGCGACGGGTAGCGCGGTGCAAGCTCAGGAAGGCCGGCCAAGGCGTCACGCAGGGACGGGTCGAGGGTCTTCCAGCCGCTGATACCGCTATAGCCCACCATCCGCTCGCGTAGCCCCAGGGCCAGCAGCATCCCGGTGAGGTTGATGTCGTGACTCACAGCCCGGTGCGGCGCTTGGGTGAAGGTGATGTCGCGCTCGCAACTGCGCACGGTGACGGGGTAGCTGTCAGCCCAGGCTGTGAGGGGCAGGGCGGCGAGCAGGGCCAGATGAGTCAGGCGTCGCTTCATGCGGGGGTAATCCAAGTAATACGTGGGTGGGACGCCAAAGGGTGGCGATCGACCAGGGCGCGAACACCAAAGACCTGCTCCAGGCGGTGCTCGGTCAGCACTTGCTCCGGCGTGCCTTGCGCGACGATGCGCCCTGCATCGAGGACATACAGGCGATCACAGAAGGCTGCGGCCAGGTTCAGGTCGTGGAAGCTCGCCAACAGGCCTAGACCAGTGCCACGCAGGTGTTCGAGCAAGGCCAGTTGGTAACGCGGGTCGAGATGATTGGTCGGCTCGTCCAGGATCAACAAGCGCGGTTGCTGCACCAGTGCCCGAGCCAGCAATACACGTTGCTTTTCACCCCCGGATAGCGGCGCGAAGCCCTGGTTGGCTCGGGTATGCAGGCCCAGTCGCTGCAGGCAGGCATCGATCAATGCCTGGTCGTCATGGCTGTCGAACCAACCTTGGTGCGGGGTTCGGCCCATGGCGACCACGTCGCGCACACTCAGGCCGAAATCTTCGGGAAACTCCTGCAGCATCACCGCCACGCGCTGGGCGACCCAGCGTGGGGACTGTTGCCAGATGTCTTCGTTTTCCAGCAGTACGCGCCCGCCATCGGGCCGGGTAAAGCGATAGGCGCAGCGCAACAGGCTGGTCTTGCCGCTGCCGTTGGGGCCGATCAGGCCGACGAATTCGCCGGGCTGGACTTGCAGGTCGATATCGTCGAGCAGGCGTTGACCGCCGGGCGAGGGGGCCCAGTGCAAGCTTTCCAGACGTAGGGTAGGGGATGACATGCAGACCAACCGTACCGGGGTGAATGAAGCCCGACTGGGGACGGCGCGCAAGGGAATCGCGGGCAGTGGGCTGCCCAAGACCGGCCCGCGCCCGCCCACCGCGGGTGTTGCCAAAATCGGTGACAGGCCGGTCTCCGGGCTTGCGAGGGGCTTGAAGCATTCACCTTCCCATGCCGGCGGCACAGTGGCGTATCGAATGCATCGCTCGCTTACCGTTGCGGGGGCAGCGCCGGACTGATCGCGCAAGGCGACGCACCGACTTCCCGTTTAATCCCCGGCACGGCGGCAGGGGACACCTGAAACTGGGGCGCATCTGAGCATTAATGGGCGGGGCAGTCAACCGAACGGGGCGTTCCGGCATAACCGGCTTTCTCGCGTGACTGTTTGTTACGCGATGTTACTCATTGCCCCAGTCCAGGGCAGTCGTTGGAAGGTGTTTTGCCTGCAAGGGGCCTGTTTGAGAGGGCGATACAAGGGCACAGCGTTTGCATTAGCGAGGTTACGAATTCGAACTGGAATAGACCATGAGTTCTCCACTGCACTGCTGCACCGTTTCACCCGTAGCGGGCAACCTCGGCGTGTTGTCGGCTGCTGCCAGTGGGCTGGAGGGGTTCGTGACAGGTGTCGGGGGTGACATCGACTTGGTGCTGGGACGTGCCGGCGTCAATCCTGAAAGCCTGCGCCAACCCACGCTCAGCCTGCCGCTCACCAATTACTGCCGGGTGCTCGAGGAGGCAGCCCGCCAGTCGCACTGCGACAATTTCGGTTTGCATTACGGTCTGCAGTTTCAGCCCCAAGCCCTGGGGCTGCTGGGCTATGTCGGGTTGTTTTCCAATACGTTGGAGGAAGCCCTGCGCAATTTCGTGGCGGCGTTTCCTTATCATCAGCACGATACCTTGATACGGCTGGTCGACTGCGGCGAGTGCTATCGCTTCGATTATCAGGTGCGACACAGCGCCATTCTGGAGCGCCGCCAGGATGCCGAATTGACCATGGGCATGGCGCTGAACCTGATGCGCCACGTATTGGGCAAGGACTGGGCGCCCTTCGCGGTCAGCTTCGAGCATACGCGCCCACAAGACGGGCTGGCCCATCAGAGGGCGTTCGGCGCTCCTGTCTATTTCGATCGCAGTTGCAACTCGATGCTGGTACCCAAGACTGACCTCAAGGACCAGATGATGCCGGAGCGCGATGCCAACTTGCTGTTTCTGGTTCAAGACGTGCTCCAGCGCCTAGGCGCGCGCGATCAACGGCGCAATCTGCTGGAAGAAGCGGACGCTCAGGTACGCCTTGCCCTGAGCAGCGGAGAGCCATGCCTCGAGACGATCGCGCAGTCGCTGCAGCTCAGTGCGGCCGGGTTGCAGCGCCATCTGCGTGAGGCGGGAGTGAGCTTCAGCCAGCTGGTTGAGAAGGTGCGCCGTGAAGTGGCGGTGCATTACCTGCGACAGCCCAAGCGGCCAGTGTCCGACTTGGCGGGGTTGCTCGGGTACTCCGAAACCAGTGCTTTCTCCCGGGCGTTTCGCCGTTGGTTTGGCGTCAGCCCACGACAATGGCGTAGCGAAGACCACTGACGGCTTGTTCGCAGGCTTGTGCCTTAAGCCCAGTCACACCCATCCCCAAAATTGACTTTGCACGTAGAAACAGGCTTGTAGGGTCAATTCTTGGTCTAGACCAGAGGCTAACATCAAGGTCGCAAGCTCCGGATACCTCCCGGCCGGCGCCTTGATCGAGCAGTGCAGGGGTGTCAGGCCTACGTCGCGGTAATCAACAGAGGACAACAACATGTACAAGAGTCCTGAGAACGCCCACCATTACTGGAAATCCCTTCAACGCTGGCGCGTTCAGATATTCATCATCACGTGGCTGGCCTATGCCGCGTTCTATTTCACCCGCAAGGCATTTTCAGTAGCCAAGCTGGGCATCGCCGAAGACCCCACTTTCACGCTCGACAAAGCGGCTATGGCCAACCTCGACGCGCTGTACCTGGCTGCCTACGCCGTCGGCCAGTTCGCATGGGGTGTATTCGCCGACCGTTACGGTACCCGGGTGGTCGTGCTCGGCGGGCTCGTGGTGTCGGCCCTGGCCGCGCTGGCCATGGGCACCTTGGCAACCTTGCCGATCTTCGCCAGCTGCATGGTGATCCAGGGGCTGGCGCAATCCACCGGCTGGTCGGGGTTGTGCAAGAACATCGGCTGTTTCTTCGCCACCCGCGAGCGCGGGCGCGTGCTGGGCTATTGGAGCACTTGCTACGCCTTTGGCGGCCTGGTCGCCACGCCGTTCGCCGGGTGGTGGGCCTATCAGATCTCCCATGACTGGCGCATGGCGTTCGTATCTTCGGCCGGTGTCGTTATCGTTGTTGCCGTGCTGTTCTTCCTGCTGCAGCGCAACCGCCCGCAGGATGTGGGGTTGCCTGCGGTGGAGGCGCAGGACCAGCCGACCGGTCGAGACGACGTCCCCCGGGAGAACTACTGGACTGCGCTGCGCAAGGTGTTCGCCAATCGTACGGTCCTGGTACTAGGGATGGCCTACTTCCTGCTCAAGCCTGCTCGTTATGCAATCCTGATGTGGGGGCCGGTGATCGTCTACGAGCGCATGCCGAGCATCGGCAAAGTGGCTTCGGCCATCGTACCGTCCGCATTCGAAGTCGCAGGGTTGGTCGGGCCAATCCTGATCGGCATCGTCTCCGACAAACTGTTTGGCGCTCGGCGCATGCCGGCCTGCGTCCTCAGCCTGATGGCACTGACCCTGTGGCTGATACTGTTCGTGCCGACGATGCAAAGCGGCAACATCTACCTGGTCGTCGGCTTGCTGTTCATGATGGGCGTCACCCTCTATGGCCCTGACTCGATGATCAGCGGCGCCGCCGCCATCGATTTCGGCACTAGCGAGTCCGCGGGTACCGCCACAGGATTCGTCAATGGGTGTGGCTCGGTTGGCGCCATCCTTGGCGGGCTGCTGCCTGGCTACTTCGACACCATTACCGTGTTCTTCGTCTTCACGGGCGCGGCGCTGCTTGCAAGCTTGCTGCTGGTGCCGTTCTGGAACAGTCGCCCGACAAGCCAGGCGACTGACGCCCAACCCCTGGCGTCGCCTGCCGCCGTCGCGCCTCGCTGATACCACTGACATTTCACCGGGCGAAGGCTGGCAAAGCCTTCGCACCACGAACCTGCACCTTGGAGGTGGCCAATGGCCCTCGCACTTTTTGACCTGGACGACACCCTTATCGACGGCGACTGCGCCAGCCTGTGGAGCAGCCATATGGCTGCGCTCGGCTGGGTTGACGGGCCCAGCTTCATCGAGCGCGATCGCGAACTCATGGCGCTTTATGCGCAAGGCAAGTTGGCGATGGAAGCGTATATGACATTCAGCCTGTCCCCGCTGGTGGGCCGCACGATAGAGGAGGTGGCCGAAGCGGTGGACCCCTTCGTGGAAGACATCATTACCCCACGGATCCACGATGACGCCATTGCGTGCCTGGCGCGACATCGGGAGGAGGGCGACCGCGTACTGATCATTTCAGCGTCGGCACACTTCTTGGTGAGTCGTATCGCCAAGCAACTGGGTGTGAAAGAAGTGCTGGCGATTGATCTTGAGCACCAGCAGGGGACTTATACCGGCAATACCAGTGGGATCTTGACCTACCGAGAAGGCAAAGTGGCGCGGCTGCACAGCTGGCTGCAAGAGCATGGCGAAGGGTTAGAAGGGGCTTACTTTTATTCGGATTCTCGCAATGACCTGCCGTTGCTTTCGCTGGTCGCCAATCCACATACGGTCAATCCGGATCCAGTGCTGCGGGCGCATGCTGACGCGACAGGATGGCCGGTTTTGCGGTGGCAGTAGTGCAAAGCATGACGAGCGATTATATAACTCAACAAAATGAACATTTTGTTGAGTTATATCTTTTCGATCTAAAAAAGAAAGCCCTGCAAGGCGAGTGGCACCGTCAAACCGCCGACGCCGCAGCACCAGCCTGCACCGCTTGGGGCGCGCGCCTGTTCATCAGTTCCCGATGAAGCTCATGGACATCGGTCTTATGCAGCATCGCAAGCGGCAACTTGAGCTTGCCATCGCGGTGTTGGATCACCAGCGCGTCTTCGCCGAACACTTTGGTGAGCTTGACATTGATCAAGTCGACATACTTCAGGCTCGCGATCCGGGAAGACAAACGCTGCGCGGGGATCAGGACACGGTCTGCTTCGAAAACGATCTCCCTGGGCGCACAAGCGCGCGAGTAATAGGCGGCAAGGACAAACGCGGCAAGCGTCATGAAAAGCCCAAGGGGAAATATTATCGCGGCCTTGGTGTTGTTTTCGGCTGCCGCCAGGTAGTACGCAATAGCTGAGCAAAAACTGAAGAACGTGACCGCGACGTAGAGACCCACCAGATTCGGACCGTAATGGAATGTTTTTTGGGATGAAGTCGAGACGCTCATCAGAGATCTTCCTGATCGGGTTGTTTGGTGCGCATGGTAGGACAGCTGGGGATGTAAATCACGTTGGCGCGTGAGTTTTTGAAATCGCTTTGTGCGTTGGGGTGATTCATGGTGCAGGGTTGCAGTGCAGTGTTCAGGGCTTGGGGCGGGCGTCAAATGTGGCTAACCCACGGGCCGGTGTCTTTATGCAGATGTGCGCATAATGTGCATTATGTTAAATGGTATTGCGCCTACAACACGTCTGCTGTTCATTTTCACGATCCTGTGAGCTTTCTTCCAAAAACCTGTGTTCCCTTCAGATTCATAGGCCTGCGGTGCACCTCTCTCGTATAGTCTAGATCCACAAATCGCAAACCTGTGTGGGCTAAGGAGACGCGTCTTACCGGCTACAATCTCTAGTAACTGCACAATTTTACGATGCTGGTGCCCCGCATGGTGTCGCCGTTTGTCCCTTTTCCCATCTTCTGCCCGTACGACCAATGGCGTCCAATTGGGCTCAGTCAATTTCCTGAAAATTCCGATGTGACGGCCAAGCTCGAGGATGTGGTGTCATCTAGTCTGCCATTCATCAGCGTCTGGTACTGTCAGCGTTACCTTGCCTGGCTTGCACATAGCTGGAGACCAGAGCAAGCTACTGAGGCGTATTACTTTGAAACCATTCACCTTGAGCGCCTGTTGAACTGGTGCTTCTCTCAAGGGCTATCGCTGCTGGATCTGAAGCCTCTCGAGATCGAGCGTTATGTGGCATTTTTTTGCAATCCACCTGCTAGCTGGTGTTTGCCGAGTTCCAGTTTAAAGTTCGTACCAAATCCACTGCTGAATTACGGAGCCTGGCCAATAAACCAATACTGGCGCCCATTCTTATCAGCGTCTCGTGATGTTTCACGCCAACTGGGCTTCGCTCAGATCGTGATCAACCGGTTTTATAAATTCTACTATCAAGACGTTTCAGTTCTTGAATTTGAGCCTGCGCTTGCAGGCTTGTTTGCTAAGCATAAGCCGAATTTCATAAAAATGACTGAGTTTGAAATGGATTGGTATATGAATAGCCTCGCGCATCTCCCATATGGTGAAAAATACAAGCTAATCACTATGGTGTATTTCGCACTTGCTAGGTATTCACGAAATTCAAGAAGGCGCTTAATGGGAAGCACTAGAAGCCCTGGGCTACTAAACCAATTTTATAGAAATTCCGCAGGCGAATGGATCGAGACACTGCCTGGCGGCTCATCTCGAGCTTTAGGAGGTCAATTTAAGCAAATTTTTGAGCAGTATCTCATGCATTTGGAGCTGGATCCCGAAAAACCCTTACCTCCTGCCAGGCTTTTCGCAACCTCTCCAGAAGGGAAATTTGCAAGAAAATGCCGCGTAAATTTAGTAGAGTTTGCTATGGGAACTGGCGACCCAAGGGTTAGAAAAGCAGTCGAAAAATACCAGAGTCTTTCTTTTTCGACTTTGCGTAAGTCGTCAATAACAACTCCAAGGGGGTGACCCCGGAGGGTGGCTATACTGAATGGCGTCAGACGAGCTCTGCGCTTTTCATATTCAACAGGCACAAAGAGGAAGGCGTGCGCCCTCCTCTTTGCTAAGGTCGTGAGCCTTCAGCTCTTTTTGAAGAGCTGCTCGAACTCTTCAGTCGACATTATTTCCTCATCCGAAATAGGTTTCAGGGCGTGTAGGCTTGGCTGCTTCATGATCATTGACTCCGAGATCTTGTGAAAAATAGCTTCTATTGTTCCGCCCATTTGCTTAGGGCGATTGGAGCGGTGAATGATCTCAATCCCCGCCTCTAGGGCCATTTGCTTAAGCCGTGCAGACGTAAAGGCGTGATCCACATCAAGCTGGAAGATGTGGTAACCGTTGGTTTGATTTGCTCCATCATTATCACCATGCACAGCCGAATCGAGCGCGTCGGTCAAAGCGTCGACCTCTGCATCTTCTGGATTATCAGCGAATGAAACAGCGCTTCCAAGGACGGCACCAGAGGTGGTACGGACAACAACAGCTACCCAAGGACGCCCAATTGAACCGTCATCCCTTCGAACCAACTGATCCACTTGCGTACTGTCAAGAACTGCAGTGATGTCCTCGACCGGATTGACTCCCTTCAAGACCAGTCCAGAGCGGCCCGCTTTCGCATAAGTGAGCAGCACATTGATTTTCCGCTGCTTCGCGTCAGATGCAATGCTTTGCAAAGAGATTTCTGCATGCACGTGCCATGAGCGACGCGCTTCCCAGATTGGCTCATGAAATGAAAAGCGTTGGTCAGCGCTCAGCTTGTACCCCGAGCTCCAATCCGGCCCAAGGTGCAATCTCTGTGGCGGATTGTTTGTCAAAGCTGCGATTACCGCGTTCACTCCATGACGCTCAAGGTACGCGTCCACGCTTGGGAGAATCTGAGCTGGCAGGCATTCCTCCAGCGCCGCTATGCACTTGAGCAACACCTCGCCTGGGAGCTCGAACAGCTCAGCCGCACGGCATTCTCCAAGCTCCTGGTTGAGAACGATGAACTCTGCATCGGACAGATGATGCTCAAGCTCTTGGTCATCCTCTTCATGCTTGAGTGCTCGATAGGTGTGGTAGCCAAGGAGCGCAGCCAAGACTTCCTGAAGGTTCGCGTGTCCCACTTCAATGCCGGCAGCGTGGAGTTCCGCTTCAGCATGTCGAGCAGCATGGGTGAGTATGTTGGCCATCTCATGATCCTCAATCGCTGTCTTTGCTGCTGGTCGCTTTATCTGTCGCAAGACAGCTGAGTCACAAGATGCTGGAAGGAATTGATGGGTGAAGAACCTCTTTGAGTCGACCAGAGCTGAGGTGAGGTAACCTTGATTAACCGTAGTACACAGGTTGGTCTAAGTACGCAGTCGCCGACGGGCGGAATGAGGTTCTTTGATGTTTAGCATTTTACTCAACACTTGGCTTCAGGCTCTTTCATCATCTAAGATCAGCCACCGCTCAACTCCGCCACGAGGCAACCTGCGTCATGGATTTCATGTTTCGTATCTGGGGCTTCCTCTTTCCGGATCATAGGCCAGAAGGCGAGATAAGGCGTGAGCGCGAGTTCATCGATGCACTCAATCAGCTCAAAACCTTGAGGGCCACTTACCGCGGCGGGATGTCGATTGATCCCGAGGAAATCCGGGAGCAGGTTTTACGCAGCCGTGAAGCTGTGAAAGATCTGGTGGATCCTGCTCACCGAAAACGCTCTAACACGGGGGCTGAGGGTTGATTTAGCTCTGACGGTCATGTGCCCTGCCCTTCATATCCAAGCACATTTTCTAGCGTGCCCCTGTGGGGACGGCTGTTGTGAACCAAGCCGCAGCTGCGCAGCCGTCTTGGCCCTACGGGCTGCCATCCTCACGCCTTCGGCCAGAGGCCTGCGCGCTCCGCTTTCAAGTGCTGCAAACACCAACCTATCACTGACTTCACTTTGATATATGGTTAGTAATTTTTTTTAGGGTCGAAAAAATAAATTTGGATTCTATAGCCCCATTCTGGATGTTCTTTATACGGTACGTGAAGTGGGTTCACGTACCGTATAAAGAACATTTTTATCAATGTGCCTATTTTGGGATGTTTCAAGCTTGCCGTCTTTGAGTTTTTCTTTGCTGCAACCATGCTATCTTACTTGGCCTTAATAAAAGCGCGTCAGTGTCTAAAGGCACGCCACGCGCGATCCTAAATTAATTTAAGGTTTTTTCAAGATCAAATGTCCTCTCACTACGTAGCATTCCAGATTTTCAGTAGCGCCGACGATTCCAACTGCATACGTATGCCGCAAAAGCAGCTCGAAACCACGCTCTACATGCACCAGGTGAACACGCTCGCTTCCAACCTTGAGAAATTCACTGCTGACCCTGCCAAAGCACGCGCTCAATACCCATGGGCCACACGATTCGCTATGGGTCATCCCCTCGCACCCTGGCAGCGGCCGGCTGTATGGACGGACGAGCAGAAGGTCAGATTCATCACCTCGATTTGGATGGGGGCAGAACTTGGTTCGTACCTAGTAAATGACTGGTACGCGTATGCCGATCGCGCTGGAGCGTTTGCGATCAATAGCGAGGTGCTGCTGGACGGCCAGCAGCGTCTGACAGCCCTGGAGGGCTACCTACTTGGCGAGTTTGGAGTACCAGATGAGTCGGGCCAGGTGAGGTATTGGTCGGAGCTCGGAAATGACGAGCGCCGGCGTTTTCTGAACATGCCTTTCGCTCAGACTCGGGTGCACTCGAGCGATGAAGCTGCTCTGCGACAGGCCTACGATCTTAGAGCGTTTGGCGGCACGCCACATACTGAGGATCAGCGGGCTACAAGGTAGCCCGTCTATTAAGGGTGGCGCCGATATGGGCATCACCCTTTCCATTTGTCTCTCGAAATAGTCAGGGTTCCCAGACCGGCAGAGTCGACTTGCCCGGCTTATCGATCACGATCGCCAGGCTCTGTTTTGCACGCGTTGCTGCTACGTAGAACGCGGCCGCAGACATAGCTTCAAGGCAGGTCTCCTTCTGGATGAAAGCTGCGATGGGCCCTGTAGGCACGACTAGCACACGCTCGAACGTAGCGCCTTTAGAGACCTTGAAATTCATGAAGTCGAGGGTGAACTCCTTCCCCGATGCCACTGTGGCACGAAGGCATTGCGGCCGGTACCGCTCTACGTATTGGTCAACGTGCTTCGAGTGCACCAGGAAAACACCGTCATGGACAGAGACCTCGTGGTTCTCCGAGGTGGTGCCGGGAAAACCCCAAGACTCATCAAAAATGGTGTCAGAGAACGTTGCGATCTCCGTCCGACACCGATAGGTGACCGTCGCGTAGTTGATACTCAACAGCCCACCCTGCTCTCGCTCCTGAAACCATTCGAGAGCGCCGGCATAGCCATACTGCTTATTCTTCTGCCCCCTCGGGTTGGTCGACAGGACGGCCTGGCGTACATCACCAACCATGCGAACGTCGATTCGGGACTGCAGCAGATCATGGATGATCTCCCAGTCGTACCCACTCAGATCCTGAACCTCGTCGATCAGAATTTCGTCGTAGAGGTGCTCTAGGCGACGAACCAGCGCAGGTGTTTCTGCCATTAGTTCGCGCGCCAGGCGGCCGAGCTCGCAGCCGTAGACCTGGTTGCTTGCGTCCATGAACCTTTGCTTGCCCTTGGCGAACCTGTAAGGGCGTCCTTCGAAATTGAAGCCCCCTACCCGTTCACCGGGGAATTTCACCGGCAGGAACGGCTTTGCAAAGTGGCGAAGCAAAAACGTGTACCAACCCAACACCTCGATGTTGTGGAGATCACCAGCCTGTGCTCGAAGCCGGTGGGAAAGTTCTTGCTGATTTGTCTGTGTAAAGGTGGCAACAAGGACGCGGCGGTCACTGGGTAGTCCTTTGCAGTGATCTACGAGGCCTTGTGTTTTTCTCCCGCCGGCGACCGCGAGTGTCAGATGGTTAGGCATTGTGAATGAACTCCGCCGCGGCCTTCATGTAAGGAGGTGGGCTGAGGGCTTCGTCAGACACAGCAATCCGAATCGCCCCTTCCGTTTTCTCGCGTGTCATCCACGTCAGCAAGTCGGCTGAATCTTTGATGCCCAACGTCTTCCGTAACTGAGGTTCACCGTTGGCGGTGATGAGTTGCGGCTCGAGCGTCTTGCCGTGGACAACGTCGCCGATGAACAGATCTCTGCGCTTCGCTTCCAGCCACTTCTTAACTGGTTCACGCAGCTCTTTTGGCTCAATGCCATCGTTGTCTCGCATGACGGCGACCGGCTTGTTGATGGCAGCACAGAGTTCTAAGCACCGAGCCAGGGCCAACCCGCGCATGCTGATGACATCAACACCATGGGCCATTGGGCGGGCCCCGTAGAGATCCTGATAGACACGTTCGAAAATGATCTCATCGGATGGCCCCTCAACCAGGACAACTCTTCTCGCCAGTACGAGGCGGAGGGTGTCGTAGCCCGGGAGCTTTTGAAAATAGCTCACCGTTGTTGGATCGAGCTCCGTGATCTTGGCCGCGCTGTTGCGGTGGAGTAGTAGCAACGCGTTAAGGCCGAGCCGGTTCAAAACGTAAGTGCTGTGGGTAGAGATGAAGAGCTGCTGCTCCTCTGTCGCCAAGTCCTCAATACGATCGAGCAGAGTCGTGAGACTGGTGTGTGAGAGGTGGTTTTCAGGCTCCTCGATCATCACGATTTTCACGCTTGAAGAATGCCGTTTCATCGCGAGGGAGATCTTGATTGCGGCTTGCTGCCCCTGACCAGCCATCGCGAATGGAAGGCCATCGACGTGGGGCGTGACTACGCTATCCCAGGCTGTTCGAGAGGTCTGATCCATAGCCAGCGCCATAGGCTCAGACTGTAGAGCAGCGCCCAGTCCCGCAAGCCGCTTGTTCACCGGCGCCAGCGCCCCTTCAGTCATGGATGCTTTGACGCCTCGATAGTCCAGCGAGATTTGCGCCTTCTCGGCTGACTCCAGGTGATCACTCAGAATTTGCCGAAGATGGTAATCGACCCCGGCAGCGGACTTGACCGTCCGAGAATCGATCGTGGCCACCGAGAGCGCCCGTGGGCGCCGAGTGAGCTCGTTGTCAGCAAACGACCGCCATTCGTAGGTGTAATACTCAACGGGCAGCAGGTGTGAAGGTTCCTTGAGCCACTGATCCAGCTCGTCCTGATATTCCTCGTTCGGGTAAATGGAGAGGAATACCCCCGGGCACACGTTGGTAGGCACGTCCGCATTCACCGCGCCGAGTAGCATCTGCAAATCAGCTACATCTTGCAGATAAAGCTCAATCAGGATCTCCGGAAGCTTAGGCGTCTTCCCTGCTTTCCGAAGTGCGAGAAACTCAGCCACCATTTCAGTGTTGAACCAGTGTGGATTCAGTTCTTCGAGGATCCCCCGTCCACCTATACGGCCGTTCAGCGCCAGCGAAATGGCCTCCATCAATGTGGACTTCCCGGCGTCATTGTCACCGACCAGGATGTTTACGCCCGGATTGGGCTTGAGCTCGAAATCTTTGTAGATGCGGTACCCACGGATACGGATTTTTGTGATCACAGTCGACGTTCCTTGGCGAAGTGCTTTTGCATGGCGCTTTGATGGCCATGTGGCCTGATGCTATAAGCGAAGCGCTAACGTTGTCGACTCCGTCACGTTCCGCACGTCCCTCACCACCCTTTCGGTTCTCCACGCCAGGATCTGCGTATGACCACTCCGTACTACCCAAACCGCAAAGCGTTCATCCTATCCTTGGGAGCGACATGCAGAAATTGGAATTGGAGCTGGTCGTTTGTGAATCACCAAGAGCACAAGATCATTTTTGGCGCATGGGATATCCACATAAGTGGCGGTCGTACACTGATCCTCAGCGAGGATTGGGAAATCGAGAATGGGCGTCGTAACCATGGTTATCCGCAGAGCGTGGAGCATCTCAGGCTGGTTGGAGAGGAAGGATACGAACTCTATACGTTCAAGATTACACACTCAGATGAGCGCCAGGATGAGGACGGTGCGGGGCCTGCAAAGATCAAAGACTTTGAGCGCTCCATCCTTCGTAAGTGGCTACTGAAGCAGGATGGCGAGTGGTTTGCGTGCGACGAGCCACCGATGCCAGCACTCCCTGAAGAGGTCGGTAAGCCCGAACTGTACCTAGAGGGCGCCGTCCGCGAGGTAAAGGTTAATGCATATGAGCGCAGCGCTCAGGCTCGGGCAGCATGTATCGATCACTACAAAGCGGTTTGCTATGCGTGCAAATTTGACTTCGGACTGGTTTATGGCGAGGTTGCCGAAGGGCTCATCCATGTCCACCACATCGTTCCCCTTAGTACGATCGGCGCAGAGTACAAGCTTGATCCTATAAAGGATCTGATCCCGCTGTGCCCGAACTGCCATGCGGTGGTGCATCGTGGCTCCGAGGTCATGAGCATTGAAAAGCTCAAAGAGCACCTAGCCGAAGCAATGCGGCGCTCTACCCTAAAAGCCCAACCTCATGGTTTGTAACGCGGTTTTCGGAATGTAACGTTGTCGATGTTACATTCCAGAAACTACGTTACAAATCCGGGCCTGTGGGCTCGTCATCAGGTGGCTGCAGCAATAGATGCGAAAGTTCAGTCGGAACGGCCGCATCACGATGCGCCTGAAGATGAGTCATCTCCCTCCCCCATTCCTCCACGAATTTTTCCAAATCATCGAAATACGGGCCCGCGGCAACTCGGGTAGACCCAATGCTGGCTTGGACAAATCGCTCCCGCCAAGGCATCGGGATCGTGTGCTCGTCAACGACCAAGCGACCTGAGGATCGAGGAGATTTAGTGACCAGGTCGAGGAGATGTTTGCAGGATAAGGACACGTCGCAAAGGTCGCACTCGACCAGATCCAGCTCCTGAAGGACAGCTACAGCTTTAGGGTCGCCAGGGCGGAGATCGGAGAGAGCCCAAAGCAGCCGTCTGAATCGACGCTCGCCTTCAATGAGATCGCCCAAGGTTTTACCCCTCCTCACTCAGGCCGGCTTCCACCTGGTTGGCCTTGATGGCTTTAGCTGCTGCCTGTCCTCCTCGCTTGGTAAGGTCGATGCCGATGACCTTTATGTCCTCTGCGCCAGGATATCTAGAGGCGATACTCAACCAGTGTTCCTGCAAGGCTGATACCAAGCCGTCAAACCCGACTCGATCACCCTTTGGGGTCTCCCATCTGGTTTGATCATCTCGGCTGACAAGCAAAAAGATTCCACAGCTCGACCTGTCATCGCGAAGGTAATCCCCGCATAGCTGATTCTCAAGTCGCTCGAAATGCTGCGGCCCGCTCCAGTTCTGCGAGAGCTTCAGTTCGACCGGTACGGGGGCATCGAACTGGGTGTTCAGGAACCTGTAGTCAGGTCGCTTGTCGTCCGCAAGCTGCTCCTCCTGGACTACGCTGTAGCGGCCTGCAGCGCGCTCTCTACACCAGTCACCAATGTATTTGCGAACCGAGGTTTCTTGACTTGAAGGCAACAGAAGCTCTGCCCAGCTTGAGTCACTCTCTTCCAGCAAGTGCTTCAAATCCAGTAAGCGATCGATCGCTAGGTTCCAAAGCTCTCTGTGCGTGGACGGAGTGCATTCCAGGGAGTCATGGAAATCGATGACCTTCTCCGGAGGCCAAGGCGCTGTCTGCGAGTCTGCCGTGGCTTTCTGCTGAGCGTAAAATGCACTCCAGGGGCGAAGGCTCTCTGTAGGATGTGCGCGGGCAATTTCTTCCAAGGCCAGGAACGCTTCTTTCCCGGGTGTTTCTTGGATGAAGGCTAGTAGTCCATCTCGAGCATACTGTGCATCGTCCCTGAGGCCAGGCGAATAGACGCCTGTCCCTTCGCGACGAATATCATCTGCGATACGAACGTGCTCGTTAACCAGTAGATAGAGCGCCTTTGCATGCTCCACCGTCTTGTAATTCTGCCTGCAGCGGCGCGCATTGTGACTACCAACGATAGCGATCAGGCAGAGCATGGCAAATTGCGCCTTTGCATCCTCTGACGTCAGGGATTGGATACGCGTGGCCAGTGCTGGGATGCCCTTAGCTGGTTCTGATCCAATCCACATAGCATACCAAGATGGTGCGATATCCAGATCGCTCTCTGCCATAGCACGCTCGCAGGCAAGCACAGCGAGTGCCTGATCACTGACCGAAGATTCCACTACGACGCTTAATCCGAGTTGAAGGGATTCCAGCGTTTTCACAGGTTGGGAAAGACGGGCCAGGAGCGGATTTGACAGCGCTTCATACATCCATTCGCCACCGTAACGCAGCCTACGTAGGACATGATTGCCACCCGAGTCCGAGCATGGATGACCCAGCTCGTAACAGATTTCACGTGCTACGATGTCTAGAAGCGGTTCCGGCCAGTGCTCGAAAAGCTTAGGTAGCCACTCTGGGAAGCCATTCAGTTCAAGCAGGGCATATCGAACGGCATACTCTGCATCCCTACAAGACATTTGGAGGAAACTGGACGACTCCTCCCTGGCTTCGATAGCAAGCCCCGTCAACCCCAGAATCACCTGGTAAGGAGTGATATTCGCCGGGGCACCTTCGGATGGGAGCTGCGGGCAATAGCCCCTCCAGAATTTGATTACACCCTCGCGAAACGCTTGAGCGACCGGCATTCCGAACTCTGGAGCGAGTGACTGCCAGTTGCCGTTGCTCCATGTGCTTGAGGATGACCTACCATCACGCATCTGCTCCAGGAGATAAGCTTGACGGCGAGTCATCACGCCCGCCTCGGGGCTGTTAATCAACTCTACATCTGCAGCAAGCCCTTCACGCCACTCGCGACGTCGATTCGCTTCCTCATCCTCTCGCTGGGCCGCTTCTTCTTTCCACTGGGCTTGCTGTATCTCCCATACCTCGACCTGTCGCGCCGGAGGATTCAACATGAGCTCCAGCTTGTTGCTTAACTCGGCGTCACATTCAGTGGCCTTCCGAAGCAGAATCTCCCAATCAGCCGGCCTACCATGCTGCTTAAAGATTTCAACGGCCATACTCATCGCCATGTGGCGATCTTGAAAGTCAGCGAGGCTAACAATCTGGTCGCAGGCGAGACTGAAATTCTCCCTGTTCAACGTCCAAAATGGCCGGAAGCCGATCAGTTGCCAGACGTTGATTACGGCTTCGTTGCGATGCATGCGCCCCTTCCGGGCAACCTCAACGTCATACCAGAAGAGTTTGTAGTCCAGTTCAGGCCAAGTGGGCACGGTTGCTCTGAGGTTCTCGCCTAGCTCTCGAATATCCCTCTCATCGTAGACATGGGCTAGAGCGAGCTTGCTCAAGATGCCTAGGGCGGCTGCATCGAGGGCAAAGGGATCTCGCTCATGGATCAGTCGGAGCACACATTGACCAGCAATTTCGGCAAGCCAGATGTACCTTTTCGAGATGGTAATGAACCCGTGATCTTTGGTAGGCGGCTTGGCCAAGAGCTCTCCTAGCCCTTGGATGAAGGTAGGGAGAAGCTCCAGTGGTAAGTCTGCAACGAAGGATGAAAGGTTCAACGCAAGGCTGTCCCTACCGCTGTATCGTTCCTTCTTAGCGGCACGTCCGATCGCTTCTAGCAGCCAACAAAGTGAGCCGTGGTTCGGCGGCAAGTTATCTACGAGCTCTGCCAACCATTCCCGGTTGACTTCCTTGTCACCGACCAACAACCCTTGGCGCACTTCTGCGACGTCCTGGGGAGTACCCAAATCGATCACGGCGCGGATGGCGGCTATGCGCGTGTGTTTGTGTATTGCGGTGAGGGCAAATTGCTTGGCTTCTGCAAGTGCTCCTATGACCTCCCCTTGCCAAACCATTCGCAGAAGGAACCAGGTGATATCGTCGTTGGAACTGTAGAGCGCCAGCAAGTCTTTGATGTCTTCAGTGAGATCGTGGTGCGCGAATCGCTGCACCGCTGAGTAGTCAGTCATCGACCAGCTATGCGCCGGCTGCGCCAACTGCTCGCAGGCTTTACGCAGTACGTTCCGGCG
Source organism: Pseudomonas sp. PKS (assembly GCF_051913525.1). Taxonomy (NCBI): domain Bacteria; kingdom Pseudomonadati; phylum Pseudomonadota; class Gammaproteobacteria; order Pseudomonadales; family Pseudomonadaceae; genus Pseudomonas; species Pseudomonas sp. PKS. The sequence goes on from NZ_JBEGDO010000001.1 coordinate 296,419, forward strand.
AGTAGTTAATGGGAGCTGGCCTGGATCACCACCCTCGAAGAATACCTCTGGAGCAACCTCCTCCAGCCGTGCGCAAATGCGATTATCCAATAGCGCCAGCCAAGGCAAGACTGGACGCAGCGAGGGGTTGATTACCTGCAGTCCGTATTGGGTGCGGAAGAACAGATTCTCGATCTTGACGCGAGAGGCTGCATCTCGAATTAGCTCGTGAAGCCATTCCGCTGTTAGGTATTCACGGACAGTGCGATGGTGAAAGCGAACCGTTCCATAAATGCCCGGCTCGAAAATCGGGCGGGTCAACAGAGCACCAGCGTCTGCGTCATTCCAGTCCTTAAGGATAGATCGAACTGGAATACCCTTTTTGTTGGCGTCGCCATCGGGGACGCGGACGGCAGAAATCTGTCCAAATGTAGTCGCGGCAGCTATGAGACGGACGCCTTCGCGAAGCTTCTCTGGTGCGATAGGCTTGATCTCGGCGCGATTTTGGTCTCGCTCTTCCAGGCGACGATCGATACTGCTTTTCATCAGCTCCAGGCGCGAGCCTATACGATGGTGTGTCTGCCAATAATCGACGAGTTCCAAGAAGTCCAAGGGGCGAGTCGTCAGTGACCATGCATCCCTACGCTCAAGTTCAGCTTGAAATGCTTTGCCATCTTCGACGCCAGTGGCGGCTAACAACTGCTCGACTTGTTTCCCATGAATGTCGTCGAGAGTCACTACGAGGAACGACACACCTGACTTCGATTTTGTTGATACCGTGTGCGCTGAGTCGGCAAGCACATCAGACTCAGAAGTAGGTGCTTGCTGGGCTATGGGCTCAAAGGCAAAGCTCTGCTCACAGATCACTAGATCCGTCCTGGCACGCCACGCTGTGCTCCGCCCGGTGATTAGTATGTGCGCCAGGGCCCCTAAGCGTTGAGTCAAACGGCCAATCTTACGGATTGCGCGCTCGAAATCCCTCGGATCTTTCAACCGAGCTTCGTCCACTGAATCCATGAACAGCCAACCTTCGGTGCCCGAATCTAACCAGCTTTCGAACTCATCGAACCCACCTTCCTCGATTGCGTCTTCCAAATCCGTGGAGACGTTCTCGATCCGTAGAAAGAAGGCCACCTTCCCTTCGCTGCGGAGCTGACGAGTGACATTCCGGATTTCAGCGGTTTTGCCTGATCCGGCCTCGGACAGCAGTATGACTCGGCGGTGCTGAAGCAGGTCTGGCCAGCGAAGGTCTCCGCTCCTGCTATGGCGACCACTCAAATCAATATCGTCGGACGCATCAGAGTCGAAGGGGATTTTGGAGAAAGTACGATCAAGGTCGATGAAGGTGTTCGAGTGTCCGTTCATAGGTGGATCTCAAGCAGGTCAGATGCAGTCCCGAGCTGGGCTGCAGAGGCTCTGCCATCCTACCTGAAACGCATCTTTCATCGGAGTCATGTCCCTTAAGGCAATCCAGTTGCCCTAAAGCGCCAGCTTGTTTGACGCAAGGATGGCAGCACGAAACCTATGCCCTGTGATGGAGCCCCGGTACTTAGTCGATCAGTCCTAGTTCCGAGTCGGAGACAGGCCCCCGAGCGCTTCGAGTTGGTAATCGGTGACTGTCTGAAATGCGTGCTCAGCCTCGATACGAAGACGCTCCACCTCAGCCTCAGGCTTCCCATCCGCTTTCGCTTGATCGTATCGCTTCATGGCCTCTATGGCTTGCTGATAGAGAGGGTCATCAGGGAGGGCTGGTTGCTGATTTTTTCGCTGCATATTCTTAATCTCAAATTGCTTCTGCGCTGCGAACAGGCGGTGCGGTGTTGCCTCTAGATGCGAGTGATCATTTTCCACCCATGATAGGCTAAAGGCAGGATACGTAGCCCCCTATCAAAATGGCCAAAAACGCAGAGAACGAAGCATGACGCTCAAAGCCTCCTTCGCCAACGTGCTTCGTGCACTGCGCAGCAAGCGTAATATCACACAGCGGGACTTTGCTGACACGACCAGCCGCACCTACCTATCAAAGCTTGAATTAGGGAAATCAAGCATCACTCTGGACAAGCTTGAACAGATCAGCAGTCGGCTCGAGCTGAGCCCGTTGACGCTTCTCACGCTGACACTAAGCGAGGACACTGGAAGGTCAGCATCGGACTTGATGTCAAAAATGCGAGCCGAGCTTGATGAGCTTCAGCATGATGGTGGCTTGCTTGGACTGAGCATCAAGCTGGAAGATTCAAGCACAATTCAATTGCCTGGTCGCCGCCATTCCCGCGCAGTTAAACCCGGGGAGCAGACTTCAGTGCAGACCGAGTTGGCCTTCACGTACTAACAGGCTCAGACAACGTGAATGCTATCGTTGGGGTGTTTGCTGTTACCAAGCAGGCCGTAGTCAGCATGACGTATCAACCAGCGTGGCCAAAGAGCTTGGCCGACCTTCACCGCTGACGTTAGTGCACCTGCCGGCGTAAAGTGCCGGCTTTGTGCAGCTGAAAGTCGATCACGGTCTGATACAGATGATCAGCTTCAAGGCGAAGGCGCTCAATTTCTGCTGCAGGCCGCGCTTGAGCCTGTGCTTCGTTGTAGGCCCGAATTGCTTCTAGCGCTTCCCTTAGCAATGGTTCGCCTGCTTCCGCCATTCCCAGAAGTGTTCTCTTCATTTTTGGAAGCTCAAGGTCACTATCACCTCCACTATTGCAAACGCTGTCGCGGGGAAACCCTAGACGATGGGCAACAGTTGGCTGACGATCAGCACTGATAACGGTCGCGGATCACCCGATCATAATAAGCTCCCACAGATCCGGCACTCATCAACCCTCGATGAACCTCCGGAGGCACGCCGCAGAAGTCATAGGTGCGACCTTGCTTGAATGCGATCTTCATTCTGCGGGTGTCTGGATCGTAGCCTACAGCTGTGATAGCTGACGATCGAACGGGTACCATTTGCATGACTTCCACTCCCATGTGCGGTCATTTTGGGTGAGGTTGATCGTAGTCGACCCCTCACCTTTGCAGGCACTCTATACAGCAGTAGGCCCTTAGCCGTCCCTAAGCAAGGCATTAACGTGCAGCGTCAATGCTTCGAGTGCGAATGGTTTGGTCAGGACAGCCGTTTTGAGCTCCAGCTGAGCGTTGTCCAGGACATGCGGCTGCGCGTACCCAGTCATGAACAAGACAGGCAGCCCAGGCCTGGTACCACGGCCAGTATCGGCCATCTGCCTGCCGTCGATTCCACCGGGGAGGCCAATGTCTGTCACAAGTAGATCGATGCGGGTATCCGAGCGGAGCAATTGAAGGCCGGCAAGACTGTCAGCCGCCTCAATCACGATGTACCCGCAGCCACCCAAGGCCTCACTCACGAACATGCGGACGGAGGGCTCGTCATCTACAACCAGTATTGTCTCTCCTGACGAAATCACTGGCGACTCATTCGATGGCTCGGAGCGAGCTGAAGCAGCGGCCTCAGCTTCATGACTGGGTAGCTGAAGGTACACCCGGGTTCCGTTGCCCTCCTCTGACTCGATCCTGACCTGGCCTCCTGATTGTTTGGCGAAGCCGTAAATCATGGACAGGCCAAGCCCAGTGCCTGCCCCGACAGGTTTTGTCGTGAAGAACGGTTCAAATGCTCGAGTAAGCGTCTCTGGACTCATGCCGACACCGTCGTCGGAAACACAAATCGTGAAGTAGGTTCCGGGTGCAAGCTCCGGATCCAGTTCTGTGCCAAGCGCCAGCTCCTCGTTATACGTTTTGATTGAGATAGAACCTCCACCTTCCAAGGCATCACGAGCATTGATGCACAGGTTCAGCAGCGAGTTCTCCACCTGGGCCGGATCGACCAGACAGGTACTCGAAATTGCATTAAGTTCCACCTTGAGCTGGGCTTTTGGCCCCACTGTCCGGCTAATCAGCTCCTCCATATCTCTGATGAGGGTGTTCACATCGATGTGAACGGGCATCAACGTCTGGCGACGAGAGAAAGCCAAGAGCCGATGAGTCAGGGATGCAGCTCTTTGGGCCGCCCCGTGGGCCACCGTCAGGTACCGTTCGACATCGGAGACACGCCCCTGCTTCAATCGAAGCTTGATTAGATCCAGGCTTCCGGTGATGCCTGCCAGTAAATTGTTGAAGTCATGAGCGATACCCCCGGTCAACTGCCCGACTGCTTCCATCTTCTGCGATTGCCGGAGCGCTGCCTGGGCTGCCTCTCGCTCGGCCACGGCTTCTTCGACTCTCGCTTCTAAGGTGCGATTGAGCTCTAAAAGCTCCGACTCGGCATTTCTTCGCGCGGTAACATCGATGGATGAGCCAATGAGCCCCATTACCCTGCCGTGCTCATCGCAAAGAGGAGCTTTGATCGAAAGCCAGTAGGTAGCAGTGCCATCCGGCATGTCGACACGCTCTTCAATTTGCACGGCCTTCCCGCCATGCATCACGCGTTGATCAGTTTCCATGATTTGGCGTGCCTGAGACTTGTCTTCCAGAACTTCCAAATCGGTTTTGCCTAGATAGAACTCTGGTGGCTTGCCTATGAGCTGGGTAGCTCCATGGTTGGCAACAAGGAGCCGGCCTTCCAAGTCTTTGGCGTAGACGACTCCAGGCACTGCAGCAGTAAAAGTCCTGAGTAACACTGACATCCTGTCGCGCTCCGCTTCGGCAGAGCGGCGTGACTCGATGTCCATGAGGATCCCAGGGAAGCGTACAGCTGTGCCTTCAGTGTTGAGCTCAGCGCGCCCATTTGCCTCGATCCACCGATAGCTACCATCTTCTTGCCGTACCCTGTACTCACACCGATATGCTCCACCACGATTCATCGCTTCCTGGATGTCGGCGGAGACACGATCACGGTCATCAGGGTGAATGGAGGAGAACGCCTGTTCGATCGGAATGCCGGCCATGCACCTGTCCGCCGGCAGCCCGAATGATCGGGAAAAGCGCTCATCGGCAGTTACTCGGTTTTCGGGAATGTCCCACACCCATGTTCCGATGATGGCGCCAGCATCGAGTGCCAGCTGAAGGCGCTCAGAAGCGGTCGTCGGAAACGCTTGTTCATGATTGGGTGATGCCGGAGCATCAAAGGTACCTGAAGTCCCAGGGCCTTCGCGATCCATAAATTGCCTCTTCTCCTACGCATGAGCGACTAGCCACTGGATGCGATACTAGAGCGTGATGATTGAGCCTGGGCGAGTCAGACTCTCGGCCTGACCTTAGATTCCCTACAAATTTCTCTAAGTAAAGCCAAATCACCGCTCTCCATAATGATCCCTTTTGGGAACATTAACCCATAAAAACGGCCTTAATGTCCCAATTTGGGATCATTACGGGAGGCGTTGCTGATGAGGCAGCTTTCCTCGACGTATGCGTTTGATAAGCGGAAAATAGGTGGGCTATCGACATGCCGGCAACGGCACCGGAGACGTACCCTGCCCCATGAATTTTAAGGTTCTCCAGCTTCCAAAAAATCCCCACGGTCGAGACTTTGTAGTCGGAGACATCCACTTCAAAACTACAGATCTTCACCGCGGGCTGCGCGCGTTGGGCTTCGATAAGGCTAAGGATCGGCTGATCGCTGTAGGGGATGTCATCGACCGCGGGCCTGGTGTGTTGGATGGGCTAAAGCTGCTCGGCGAGCCCTGGTTCTTCAGTGTCCAGGGTAACCACGAGCGAATGCTAATCGACGCATATGAAGCCAATCCCGAGGCTCGCTATTCTGCGCATGGCGCGGGCTGGTGGATGACGATCGCTGATGAGTCAAAAGCGATGATCATCGAGAAACTTCGGAGTCTTCCGGTCGCGATCGAGGTTGCGTCGAATCGGGGCGTCGTCGGCGTTGTGCACGCAGATGTGCCGGCGGGCATGGCCTGGCCGACCTTCCTGGAGCAACTCGACAATCCCGCGATGGAGGAGATCGCCCTATGGGGACGAGATCGGATCGTTAAGCACCATCGTGAAGGCGTCCCGGGAGTGTGGCGAGTCTGTACCGGGCATACCTGGATCCCGCGGCCTTTGAGGTTAGGCAATGTGCTGGCGCTGGATGTCACCGGTGGTGCCAATGGCTCGCTGGCCATCTACAGCATCCAAGAAGACAAAATCTTCATTGATGGTGTTGCTACGTCCGTCGACCAGGCGGAGACCTTGAGCGAGCAGCTTCAGGAGCTTGAGCGGCGTGCCGGGGCTCTCAAGACTGCGGTGAACAGTAACAAGCTCATCGAGACACAGGTTTTGGCTGCGGAGCTGGAGTCAGTTGTGAAGCTGGTCAATTCGATGTGGCAAGACGTTCGCGAAGGTGTTGAGGAGCAGCAACGGCTGGTAAACGCGCTGCATGGGCTGAGCCTTGCCACTGGCGAGCGTCGGGGCGCCAAGCTCGACGAGCTATGCGCCAGGTATGAGAACACCCAGGTCGAAGGACTTCTTCGACGTTTGTTAGGTTAAGAGGGTGTTATGGAACACGTGATGAGCATCAGCCAGGCGCGTCGACGTTTTCGTCGAGTGCTCAAGCTCGCAGAGAAAGGTCATACGTTCATTTTGACCCGATGTGGTAAGCCAGTATGTCGGTTGGAGCTCGACGAGTAGGCATACAGGGCTGTCTAGGGCGTGCCCGGTGGGTCGGCTCTCGTGAACCAAGCCGGCCGCTTCGCTTTCGTCTTGGCCCTCCGGGCTTCGATCCTCACGCCTTGCGCGCTCCGCTTGCTAGCGGTACCTGATCAATATGCAGGCAGAGAAGTTTCGGAGGGGATTCATTGGTGAAAAATGACGAGAAGGCTGGCGTGATGTGCGACCGATGCGGCGAGTCCACGCGGGTAGATCGCGGTGATCATCAGTTCGGATCTCTGAGCGCCAGCTGGGGCGCTAGTTCACAGTGCGGCTCATTCAGGATCTGCCCTGCTGCACGCGCGGGCTCGACCCCGCACTCTACTGTGTCCTGAACGCGGCTCCAAACATAGCCCTCAGTCGTTCAATGATTCCAGGTTGTCCAGAGTGACGGGCTGCCTCGAGTTTCTGGATCTTTGCGATGATTCTGACGATGCTTTCCCTAGCGCGCTGGCGACTTCCTGTCCTTTTCATTGGTGCCTCGGAGATGGTGTGGATGGCGTCTCGCGAGCTTCACCCTAGCATTTTGGAAAACGGCGCGCCTACCCCCATCGGACACAATGATTTGTCCTAGCGGGGAAATCTGTATATGCATACAGCATTCTTTTCCCTGCTGGGAGATTTGATACTTAGAGCTCGCTGCCGTCTCATAACTGTCCAGAAAAGGCAGCTAAATTAGCCTGGAAGGCCCGTGGTTTGGGGCTTACGAGAAATTATGGAGCTTTGACGGCATATCCGGTTCCGTGCCGCTCTACCAGCGCCAGCGATGCAAAATCTGCTCAATCGGTGTGCGTTTCTCCGTATCTGATATATATGCTGTATATGAATACAGTGATTTTTGATGTGAACCGCCCCTACCCGCTCTTACCTGGGTTTTGGCGCCAGCTTGGTTTTCTGGACATTTATAGGACTTACACAAGCGCTGCTGCTCGATCACTCAGCATCGCGCAATGACCAAACAGGTAGGCTCGGGTAACCTCAAGGGAACGAATTTCCAGGACATCTCAATGCCGCTCACTACCATCGCTAAGCTTTTGCAGGAGGCAAGGCACGTTGTCATTTTCACCGGCGCCGGCGTATCGGCAGAGAGTGGAATCCCAACGTTCAGAGATGCGTTGACCGGTCTTTGGTCTCGATTCGACCCTGCTCAATTAGCGACGGCCGAAGCGTTCCGTGCGGATCCTGGGCTGTGCTGGGGTTGGTATGAGTGGCGTAGGTTGAAAGTGCTCCAAGCGCAGCCGAATGCAGCTCATCTCGCGATAGCAGAACTCGCTAAGCACGTTCCTAGGCTGACAGTCGTGACCCAGAACGTGGATGACCTGCATGAACGGGCTGGTAGCCAGGACGTGATTCATCTCCACGGTAGCCTTCATTCACCTAGGTGCATTGACTGCGGCAATGCCCGCATGGCGCCCCTTCCTTCTGATGACTTACCCGTGGATGGTTGCCGTCTTGAGCCACCGCGGTGCGGTGCATGTAACGGATACATCAGACCCGGAGTCGTATGGTTCGGAGAAATGCTTCCGGACGCAGCCTGGAGCGCGGGTTTTGCTGCCTCAGGTGCTTGTGACTTGTTCTTCTCGATCGGTACATCCGGCGTCGTATATCCAGCCGCGGAGCTGCCCTTACATGCGTTAGGAGCAGGCGCGAAAGTCATTCACGTCAATCCTGCTCGTGTAGAGGTCTGCAGCCAGGAGCTTTGGCTCCAAGGTTCGGCCGCAGACATGATGAAAGTGCTCCTCGAGCAAGCATTTGAATGATACGTGCTCGACCTTTGTGCTCGGGCCCTTAGTGCAGGGTAAGTCTACAGAGACTCTAAGGCTTCAGATGCCCAGGTCATCATCAATTCGCCTCCCCACCAGTTCACGAGGGAGGACGTCAGCGGGCACTAGCAGCAAGAGGCGGTCTGCGAGGTAATCGCTGTAGCACGCCAGGATCGTAACTCTATTGGGCAGATCGTCTGGGCCTGGCGCCTCGATGCCCGCCTCCACCTGAGCGCTCTTAACTATCCTGAGAATGTCCTCGCTTAGCCATTGCCGTTCGAGATACTCCTTTTGGCTGCGGGCGGGTCTCGGCCCGAAGGAACGCAGCAGATCAACCACGGTTTCGAGAAGTCCTTGGGGGCCCAGGTGTTCCAACGCAGCTTTCCAGAGCACTCCTTCTTGGGCCATCGTGAATCGATTACGAAGCATTAGTGGTACAGGATCCTTCTGATGAGAATTTTTCTAGATTGCGAATTCACGCAGCTCAACGCCACAGCAAAACTGATTTCGCTGGCGCTGGTAGCAGAGGACGGCAGGGAATTTTATGTCGAACTGCTCGACACATGGCCCCCCGAAGACTGCAGCGATTTCGTAAAGGAGATCGTTCTCCCTCAGCTGTGGGGTGGTGACCATAACTGTCCTATTCTTGAGGCCCGCGAAAGGCTGATAGCGTTTCTGCGCTCATTCGACTGCATGATAACGGTAGTGACTGATGCCCCAGAGTACGACTGGGAGCTGTTCTGCGAGCTAGCGTACAACGAAGGTAAATGGCCGCAAAACGTGTATCCGGCGCCCACCAACGCGCTCACCCTCAAGCCGCTGAACGACGGATCAGACCTCCCTCATCATGCTTTGCTAGATGCTCGGATCATCGCAGGCATGTTTGTCGCGTAGGCACTGATTGGGCGCCAGCAATGTCTCGTCATCCAAAGCCGTTGGCATGCCGCTGCCGATTTTGATCAGGTTGCCAGCATGCTCTCGGGCAATGGCATCAAGCATTTCTTGATTCAAAAAAGCTGGGCGCTCACGAGCCATTTTGAGCTCATAAGCATCGAGTGTGGGGCCCTGCTCTGTCGCAGATTTTTCACGTGTCATTCAAGGTGCCAATGGCTGAAACCAATCGACGCTACAGGGGCGGTAGCCTCTGAGTGATGGAACTATACCCTATGGCAGAAGCTAAGCAGTCCACCCTAGTGAGTGTACAAATAACCTTTAAAAAATAAGGTTATTTACATGTTGTTTGGAGGCAAAAACAAAGCCGGGGCCTTACAGGCCCCAAAAAAACGACCAGCATTACTCGGGGGAGGAGCTACCTGGTTTCTGACTCTTCTAGAGAAAATCAGCTCAAAAATCTTCTTCGCTCAACAGCGAAAATCGAAAAGGCAAAACCGAAAAGCTGTTAGCAGGTGTTGTGCATGCGCAATGCACGGTGGCTGGGACACCGCTGCTTTGCTTTTGACTACAAACTATAAAGCTCCGGTTTTAAAAATTGATTTCAAGGGGGGTAGGCAAAAATTTTCAAATTCTTTGGATAGAAGGCTTCCGACACCCCACGAAACGGGCCGCATCTCCCGATCATAGGAGAATAGCTGAGCGCTCCACCTCGGGTTTGAGGTGGTCAGGTATGTTGTTCGCCACGTTCATATCAACCGGCACCCCCAGCATTTCCTCCAGCTTCGATTCAAGATCCAAGATGTCGAAGAGAGAGATCTTCCCTGCCCACTTAGCTGGTATGGTCACAAGGAGGTCAAGGTCGCTGCCCTGTCTGTCTTCACCGCGGCAAACGGAGCCGAATATACGGACGTCCACGAAACCGTAGGACTCGACAGCTTGCTTGATCTCCTTGGTTTTCCCTTGGATGGCGTCGGATGGTTTCATGCAGGGTCACCTCTCGTACTCTAGGTGCTTAAACGGCGTGGGGTCGTCGACGGGTTACCGCAATCCTACTACGGCGTCGCGTGTCTAGTGACGAAGATACCGATAGGACACCTGTCCAGCGACGCACATCCACCGCTAACTACCCACATATACGAGCCGCTTCTGCATCTGCCCGGGCTTTGATCGGTCTAGAGTTCTACAACGATCTTGCCTACCTGGCTGTTCGATTCCATGTAGCGGTGCGCTTCCACGATCTCGTCGAACTTGAACACCTTGCCAACAATCGGACGCAAGCTGCCATTCTCCAGGCCCTCGGTGATGAACACCTTGGCCCTATTAAGCCGCGCCTCATCCTGAGTAACCTCGAAAAGCTGGTAACCGCGGATGGTCAAGTCTTTGCCGAGCAGCTCCATCACTGGCACGCTGATGTCAGACGTCTCTAGTGCGAGTACTGGAAGAAAATCCCGAGGAAAGACAGTGACCGCAGGATGTTTCCCACCTCAGGGTCACCCACGGGGTCAAAGGCCGTGCGTGTACCCTTCCCGTCTGTGATGCGAGCTACGGCGGCGACCAGATCCTCTTCAGCGGTGGCAAATCACGTGCACTACCCCTGCGTCCACAAGACGCCTGGCGCTTCTCAGAGATGCGGGTCAAAGCTACTGGAATGGCGCCCAGTGAATTGACTATCTGAATAGCTGCCAGCCCCACACTGCTCGATTCAGCCCGGATCAGCACAACCTCACCTTTCTATCGCCGATGGTTGGAAAGCATGAACTCACTGGGTTGCGAGTCTCCTGATTAATGTTTGGGGGTAAGCATCACGGTTTTTGAGGGCATCGAGCGTTATCGGTTGGGCTAGCAACCTTCTACCTTTCCCACCAATCATCCTCATCTTTCGCAATCCTGTATCCAGTGAAATAGCTTTCAATCTGACAGTCGAGAGAAATGGTGGCGGGTGATGTTGACGGGTCTAAGAGCCCGGCTTGCTGGCGCGCCCATTCCGCCCATGCTTGGACTTGGTCAGCTTCTGCCTGGCAGTCTCTAACCACCGCGTCGATAAAAGACCGCAGCCTTCTGGCTTTTTCCCAGTGCTCGAGGTTGCGCACCAAGCGCTTTCGCAGGCGCCGTTCTTGCTCCGACTTGATCGCGTGAGCCTTGCGGATGAGCTCCTCCTCTTCGTCGCGGCGCCTTTTCTCTTCCCACTCTTCGCGAGATACCTTGATTCTCTGGGTGAGAGCCTTTAAGCCCGGGATGAAGAGATGGATTTTGTCCTCAATTCTTCCTGTTTTCGCGTCGGAAAATGTTTTCTGCGGCCCGTAGTCTGGGCTTTCCCTGAGAATCAAGGTCAGCTCTCCAGTAGAGAGAAACTCATACCTCGGCATCCCCATGCGTGAGAGGTCTAGAGTCCAGACTTTTTTCGGCTTTGGGTCTGGCGGCGGCGGCAGCTCTTGCTTCAGCAACCTTTCCCGCAGAGTTACGCAGACCGTTTCTCCGTCGAAGGTCACCGTCGTCTGCTGTTTGGATACGGCCCACCTACAGCCATTGGTCTCGGTGTGCTTGATCAGCGTGTCCAGGAGGAGCGCGGCGCGATCGATGAGTGCTGGCGAGATTCTGGTGTTGAGCACGTTGTCTTGTTGGAGCGCCAGCCTTCCTTCAATCGCTTTGGCTTTCTGTGCCGTCTTTCGCCAGCGGTCTACGAGTGGATGTGGATCGACAAGACTGTCAGGAATCGTGACTTTGGGTGGCGGAGGTATTTCGTCGATTACGGACGCCTGTTTTTGAGGGAACAAGGTGCGGTCTAGCACACGAAATGACACTAGCTCGTTAGAGGTTGGTGGAGCAGGTTTTTTCGGTCGTTTCGTTGCTGGTTTTGCCCAATGGCCGCGGCGAGGGACAGCGATACCCGCCTTTCTGCAGGCTTTACCCAGCGCCACGTCTGAGACACCTATCTCTCGTGCAAGCGTCAGGACAGGGGTCGACCAAACCTTTTCGAAAAGCTCATGGGCCGGGAAAGAAACCGTCTTGTGCATCTAGCCGTCTCCAACCAGTTTCTCCAATATTTGCTCTGCCAAGGTTAGCTCCTTGCCTCCAGGGTGTCCTGAGCTGGGCCATGGACGCTGACATTAAGCTCATGCTCAGCTTGGGAAGCGTTGAGCAGCGACCTAGAGGGCTTGCAGGGGTGAAGAACACTTTGCTAATTTAATCTGCAGGGTGTGCCGTGAACCTCCCTGCTGCGTGGGAAATCTCGGTTCTTCGCTTACCACATAACTCCCTGTGGCCGGCTCAGCAAGCAGCATGTTCAGCGAGTGCGTATGCGCTATCAAGGCCATGACAGTGGAGTCATGCGACCATGTTTACCACCGAATTTATTCTCAGCGCCTTCAAATCAATGGAGGTTGCCGATGTCCCACAGCACCTCACCCACGCCCAAACCCTTGAGTTCAAAGCGAAGCTGCTAGGATTCGCCCACTACCATCATTTCAAAACAAACCTCGAAAAAGCACCGGCAGACAGAGCCGCTCACATCCATGACGCGCTCATGCGAAAAATTTGTGCTGCGAGGCTTCCACATCCGCAGGCTAGCCATGTCCGAATGGTCGCGCATGATGATGAGGATGTAGGTTTCGATTCTTACTGGATCGGATGGGATAAGCGAGGCGATGAAGTCCGTGAGGCGAGGACTGGGTTTGGTAGGTCTCGGATAGAAGAGTTTCGTGCGCGCAACCCTGAACCGCTCTACCTTCTCGGCGATGCCCAGGAACTGATCGCATGGCTTAAGGGTTGGCACTCAAACGCAGCCGTGCCAGTTGAATTGGCCAAAGAATTTTTTCCGGACATTTTTGATCAGAAGCACCTCGTGGCAGAAAACCCTCCCCTCGAGCTGATCGACGAAAAGGTCAAAGCTGACATGCTGCGTCGCGGACTGAAACGCTGAGCTCGAGATTGAGTGCGGCAAGGAAGGGGGTGATCCCCCTTCCTCTCGCAGATCATCAGCGTCAGATCTGTGTCTGCCACCCGTCTACGAACAGTCCCGCTCCATTTACGAAGCTTGAGTCATCGCTTGCGAGGAACCCTGCGGCATTGGCAAACTCGATGGGCTCTCCGACTCGCCCCAATGGTACCTGCGAAGCCAAGTTGATGGTGTCGTCGTAATGGGCCGCGGTGATCTCGCCCAATGGCAGCATGGATCCGGCGCCGTCGTTGACGAACAACACGGCCATCCGCTGCAGTTTTCTGCCCTATTCCTTCGAGCTATGCGTATCACTTGAGGCCCGCAGTTCTTCGATCTTAGCTTCTGCGCTCACGAGCTTCTGAACCAAATCCCTTTCCCTCTGCTGTCCCTCGATGGCTTCGGAGCGCACTTCGCTTGCCTCTCTGGTCTTGGATTCGAGCTGCTGAGCCAACAGCTCTTTGGCTCCTTCCGCACGAGCAGTCGCTGCATTGGCGATGCCCAGGTCGCCCCTCAGATGTTCAATTGCATCGCGGTGCTGGTTAGCTTCCTTTGCGTGCTGGCGGTTCTCAGCGATCAAGCGTTCGTTGTCACGGATCGTGCGGGTGACCTCCTCCTGCTTAACCATGAGCGTCTGTTGGAGAAGGGTTACCTCTTGTTGCATCTGGTAGATCTGAGATTCGTGACGGTTCAAATCTTGGTCGCGCTGCTCTTTCACAGCTACACGGTAGTGCTCAAGTGCTTCCCTGGCATGCGTATGCTTTTCCTCGAGGGATTGAATTTGGGCGTCCCTCTCTTGAAGACGAACCTCAAGGTCGCTACAGCTCTGGCTGATCCTAGCGTTACGAGTGATCTCGGCTTGAAGGCTGGACTGAGCCGTCTTGAGCTCTTCGTCTTGAGTCTGCATTGCTGACTGCAGCTTGATGATCTCCCGCTGAGCCTGTTCCAGATGACTTTTAAGTGTACTGCTTTCGGCCTTCATGATTTTCCGCTCAAGCTCGAATGCAGCCCGCTCATGCGCTAACGCTTCATTTCCCTCCTCCAGCAGTCGCTCGAGCATCTTGCCGACCAGTTCCGTAAGTTCATCACTTAGGCGTGATGGGGAAGCAGAGGGACGCGGGTCATGCGACTCGATTTCCTTCAAATATCGCTGAATTGTTGTCTTAGAGCCTGTATTTCCCAATTCGATACGAATAGCGTCAATGCTAGGGTTTTGCCCTCTGGCAAGCAGAGCCTCGCGCGCTTTGCGTACCAGTACCAGGTTAATGCCACCTCTGGCCATTTCAGCTCCTACGATTTCGTACTGTTTTACGTGTCATGTAATTACGTGCCATTTTAGCACACGAAGTCTCATATAAACGGCGATTTACTGGCAAGATATAATCGAGTGTTATCGCTTGTCAGAGCACAGATGAGGGGTAAAATGGCCTGAAAAGCAGTACAGGTGGCGAATGAGAGCCATCGATGGCACGATGCGGGGAAGTCGCGTGATTGAAGTGGTCAGCAAGGCAGATAAGTACCTAGAGGCAAGCGTCCGGCAGAACACGTCGAAGAGCTATGCGGCCGCACTCTCCCATTTCGAAGTGACCTGGGGCGGCTTCCTTCCTACCACCACCGAGTCAGTGGTGCGATACATCGCCGAGTACGCTGACCAATTGGCACTTAGCACGCTCAGGCAGCGTCTGGCTGCGCTCGCTAATTGGCACCAAAGCAATGGATTCCCAGATCCCACCAAGGCGCCCAAGGTCAGGCAGTTACTGAAGGGCATCCGTGCGCTGCACCCGGTACAGCAGAAGCAAGCAGCTCCCCTGCCCCTGCTACAGCTAGAGAAGGCAGTAGCTCACCTCGAGGATGAGGTTGCACGAGCAAGAGCCGCCGGCAACACAGCCGCTCTGCTGAAAGCGACCCGCGACATTGCCATCCTCACCATTGGTTTCTGGAGGGGCTTCCGCGGGGATGAGTTATCTAGGCTGACGATAGAGAATACGCATGCCGAGCGCTATGTAGGCATCCGGTTCTACCTGGGATCCAGCAAGGGGGATCGGCAGAACATCGGGCGGGAGTACAGGACGCCATCGCTGAGCAAGCTGTGTCCGGTGGAGGCATACCTGAAATGGATTGAAGTTGCCGGCCTAACCCGCGGCGGTGTATTCAGGGGAATCGATCGCTGGGGGAACATCAGCGATCGCCCGCTTGCGACACATAGCCTGATTCCTCTCCTCCGAGACATCTTGGAACGCTGCGGCCTGCCGTCCCAGATGTACAGTGCACACTCAATCCGACGTGGATTCGCCACATGGGCAGCAAGCTCCGGGTGGGACATCAAAACGCTTATGGAGTACGTGGGCTGGAGCGACATGAAGTCAGCGCTTCGCTATGTTGAGCCGGCCCAACAGTTTGGCGGCCTTATTAGGAAACTGGAGGGGTGAGTCGACCAAACGTCAGCTGATGACTTGCCATGTATGGACATGATTGATCCAAACGCTATGCCGTAGGCCTGACTGCTCTTCGCGGCGCATGCCTAGTGCGTGTATAAGGCCGTTTGAATACAGTGGCTCACTCTGCTCTTGGGCATGCTAAGTAAGAAGGTGCTGAAGACGATTCCGAATCACCAAGCTGGGTATCTTCACTTCGACCCACGACCACCCGGCATCGCGCAGGCGACTGAGGAGTTAGCCAAGAGTTGGTGATCGAGAGGCTTCTAGGATGGCTGAGTACAGCCGGTACGAATATCATAGACCCCCAATTGGTCTTGCTAGCATTCGTTAGGGCGATAATATGGATTTTGTAGGAGCTGAGCAGCTGCTCGGTGAGTTCCAGCTGTGGAATGACCTGGATTCGAAGGCAAAGCGCCGCTACCAGGCCCAGCTCGCACCAGACTTCAGGTTGATGATGTTCTTGCAGCGTGATGAAAATGCTCTTTCTAGCTACTTGGGAGAGCTGCTTGATCCCAACGGTAGCCACGGACAAGGTGATCTGTACCTTACTAAATTTCTTGCTCTCCTCCCTGACACAGGCTTTGCCTTATCAGAAGATTTTGTAGCCGCTCATACCGAGTTTCGCCTCCCTAGCCACCGCCGAATGGACATATATTTGAGGTTTCGTAATGGCGGGTTAGCTATTGAGAACAAACCCTGGGCAACCGATCAAAAAAATCAGCTTCTTGACTACGCCAGATACTTGGAAAGCCAGCATACCAAAGGCCAATGGCTATTAATCTACTTGAATAATGGTGAGGTCAGCGAATATACACTTCCTAAGCAGTCATCGGCCGCTCTTACTGACCAGGTTGTAGGTCTGGACTTTTTTCAACTTGCTCGCTGGCTTGAGGACTGCGCTCAGCATACACGCGCACACGCTGTGCGTCTTTTCGTGGAGGCGATTGCGCAATTTGTTCGTGAGCAAATCAATGGAGAATTAATTGTGGAGAATGGCCAGGAACTAACTGCACTCATTTTGCGTACCGAAAAGAATGTTAGAGCCGCCTTTCAGATCAGCCAGCAGTTGCACGCAGCAAAGCGGCAGGTTTGGCAAGACTTTCAAGCATCCCTTCGCCAGCAAATCTCACACCTCCACGTGGAGGTTCTAGTCGATGAAGGCTTGGCCGACGGTGCTTCTCATTGCACATTAGGTATACGTTTCAGTCCTGAGGATGTTTGTGGCCCGGCTTGGGCATTTAACAAGCGCAACCATCAGGAGCTCTACTTCGGTATCTGTGCCTGGGATCAAGAGGAAATTGCTAACATGCGGAACGACGCCATTAGTAAGGCGATGACCGAGTTTTGCGGTATGTCTTCATCAGCACCGACCAAGTGGTGGCCTTGGTGGACATTCGATACTAGAGCATTCAGTGCCTACCCTATCCATTCCAATTGGAACACTGATCCGGATGCCTGGCTTAACTTGATGAATCAGAGTGAAAATGGCTTCGCAGCACAAATCATCGATATAGCCACTCGCTTCAGCCAAGAGTTCAATCTGAGTCTTTTCCGCCGCAAACCCTGAGTAAAAGCACAGCATTTAGCATTGTAATAGGGAGGGCGACACTGACGCCCCCTCCTGAATGATTCGGCGCAAGTGGAGCGACGCCACGACTCTGTATCTCAGCACTCCGTGAGTCCTTCCTGCTCTGCATCCTTAAACCTGACAGCCAGGTTAAACGCATGAGACATGAGCCTTGGGAAGAGGTTTGCTTCAGGGTCTTTCTTCGAGTGCCACCGCCCCAAAAAGTCCCGATGCCCGAAGAAAAGGAGGTGAAGCTTTGCCCTTGAGCACGCTACGTTCAATCGCTTACGATCAAGGATGAAGTTGAGATTGCCCTCGGTGCGCACTGTGGAATAGCAGACGATGTCTGCCTCACTGCCCTGGAAGGCATCAACAGTATCGACAGCAACAGTCAAAGATCCCTTGCAGCCATCGATCCAATCGGCTTTTTTCAGGCTTTTACGGATGCATTCCTTTTGAGCCCCATAGGGCGTAATCACTGCGACTGAAAGAGGGCGATCGACGCGCTGGGCAAGCTCGCTTAGGAATTCGGTAATCCGCAACGCCTCTTCCTTGTTTTCTTGGCTTTTCGAGCCTTTAGGCTGCCGTTGCTTTCCTTTCACATCTACCCAGTAAATTGGCTTCTGCAAGACATAGAGATCGTTGAAATAATCATCTTCGCGTCCGTTGTGCAGTACCCGCTGTCCATTCCTCATGTAGAAAAGCTCGGCAACCAAATTGCCAATCGCGGGCGCCATTCGGTACTGCAGATTGAGCGTCTCACAGCATTGAGCCGGAAGGCGTTCAAACATCAGTTCGAAGAAGCTGTTGTCTAAGAAATTTTCGCGAAGGAACCCGAGCTCTTCAGCGGCCTCGTCCTCCCGAAGCAGCGGAGCAATGCTAGGTGGAAGCTGGTAGTGATCGCCGACCAGGATTATCTTGCGCGAACGAAGGATGGGAATCAGGATTTCGGGAATGGTGGCGCGCCCCGCCTCATCGATGATAGCAACATCAAACTGCAGTTGGTCGATCCCGCCTTTGTTGCTGGCCAGACCCACGCATGTCGCGCCCAGCAGGTTTCGATCAGCAAGCAATGTGATGAAGAATTCATCCTGGTCTGCCTTCGACTGAGCGGCCTGCTTGATTAGGCTTAACCACATATGACACAGAGCAGCCTCATCCTCGGGCAAGCTGACTGCTCCGGCGATCGCACGCTCCTCCAGCTCAGTGATGTAGTCTGAAAACTGGGCATCGAAACCTGACGGCCTGATCTCTGCACTCATCTTTTCTGGGTTGCCGATACGAATCATACGAATCGGGCTATCAAAGCTATCAGCATGCTGTTTGAGGAATTTACTCAACGCGTTGTCGACAGCCGAGTTCTGCTGAGAAACGACCAATATGCGTAAATCCTGGCGTTGACGATAAAGCTGATAGAGCATTTCGACGATGGCTGTCGTCTTCCCTGCCCCTGGAGGGCCCTGTATCAAGGCGATATTGCGCTCCTTCAGCGCCAACTGGACAACACGCCTTTGGCTTTCGTCTAGAGGCCCAGACCAAGCAAGCTCTCTTTCTCGACTATCTTGCTCGGCAAGATAATGTTCAGGGGAAAGCAGTATATTTTTTAGTGCTGGGTTAACCAGCTGGTCGTTGAAAAAATCTTCGAGCGCTTGGGCTTGGCGTTTTAGGGCAGTGCTTGTAACCGTCACCACTAAACGGAGCATCATGGTTTCGTCTTCTGGGAGCGGGAATGCCCCGTCTATGCTGATGCTATCTTTGGAACATGAATATAAGGGAGATCTTCGACGATCGGTCGCCAAAATGAACTCGCTCCGCGCTTCATCCCATTGGTACAGGCGCACGCAGAAGTCCTGGTTGAGCTTGTTCCGTGGATCAAGCACTTCCTTCAGTTTTTCAACTGTCTGATCGAATCCGTCGAGCTCAGCGTAAGACAAGCGATCCCTGGACAAGCGAAGGCTTTCATCCTCGAGCTGCACCAAGGCGCTTGCCTGGAAGCTCACCGACGAAACTTCCTCCCTGCTGCGTTGATAGGCAATTACCTGCTCCCAACGCTGGTAGAAGCGGCTTTGAGCTAGCCGCTCCGGTGAGTCCTTCATATCCAAGGCTGTTTGGGCACAGAAACTGAGAAACTCATCTACGCCATCGCGCCATCCAACCTGTCCTCTGGCAGCCAAATTCCGCTCGATGAGCGTAAAGCGGAAAGGAGTATCAATCCCTATCTGCAACGCCCCTGTCTGAGTGGCCTTGATAACCTCGAGCATCTCGTAATTCGCTGAGGGCTGGCATTCAATGCGTACGGACGATTTGGCTAGAGAAATTGTTCCGGTTAAGCTGGAAAAGTCGAGAAGCGTCCATGGCTCGTCAGAATCGAAAAATTTCTGATCAGAGATTTCGCTAAGGAGCGCCTCATCTACAGCAACGTAGAGTTGCTGATATGACTGCACGCTGCGAGTATGGTAATCAAACTCACTAACTTCAATATGAGTCGGCCTTTCCTCAAAAGGGTTTTGCTGCAAGCAGAGGTCGTAGTGGGTTAAGTGTACCAGCACCTTTTGGCCGACCAGCAATCGAACACCGGGATGTTTGAGCTGACTGCTTGGAAGCCTGGCTTTGATGGCACCATCGAAAAGCGTCCCCACCACCCCTTGCTTGACTGTGTGGTCGACTATGAGCGATGCAGCTTCACCTGTCATTATGTGATTGTAATAAAGCAGTCCTCTGGCAACACATCCACTGAAGGATCCATTGTCCCAACGGCGATTAATCAGGACAGGAATCTCGTCCTTATAAGGTAGCGCCAGGGCTTTCTGAGCAACGCTATCTTTTCCGAAAGAGACGCGATGACCAAACCGCGGCAGAGGTTTTCCGATCTCATTCATAGCGAGCAGTACCAGCTTGCCCGGGTATAGCCATTCAAGGGGAAGCAGTGGCTCAGCTGTTTCGACCTCAAGGAGTGCTTCGTACTGGCTCCGAGCCAATAGACCATCAATCTCAGATGCCGCGTAGGACAGGTACTTTTCGTACTCTTTCATTCGCACGATGGCATCTTCGATGCGCGCATACTCCCGGCGCAGTGCTGACTTGCGATACGGGCTTGACGTCTTGTCGCGAACCTCCATGCCGATCATTGTCTCAAGCTCTAGAAGCACTTGAGGGACGCCAGCAACCGCTTCGCGATTGTCTTGAATGACTTGCCGTAGCAATTGAGCATGCTCAAGAGCCATGGCTTTGTATTCTTGCCTGAGAGACTCGTCTTGCCTTTCTTTAGCCGCACGTGCACGGCTGCGGATGTCAGCTGTTTTCCGCCTCTCCTCCCTCTGCTTACGCTCTTCTTCCTCGGTCATGGTGTTAGCGACCCAGCTAAATACTTTGGCGGTTGCCATGACCATAAGGCCAGCCGCGACGAGGAAGGGAATAGCCATGACTTACTCCTGACCTCCGTACAGCAAGAGAGCAGCTTCTTGAGCTGTGATTTCCTTTGCTTCGAGCTGCTTCAGGATCCGATCTTCCTTACTGACTTTGCTGTCCAGCGACGCCATCGCATGCTCATGGCTATTGTCAGCCTGTCGACCTTGAGTTTCGAGTTCATGCATACGCTCATGATGCTCCCTCAAATGCTGCTGATCTCGTAGATGAGCTTCTTGGAGCTGTTGCTCTCCAAGGCGAATCGCACGCTCGCCATCGATGAGCGCCCTCTCAGTAATTAGGCTCTCTTTCTTGTAGTCGGCAAATGCCTTGAAGGCATCTGCAGAGGCATTTGCCATCTCCATTGCCTGGGAGAAATTGATCCCCCCTCCTCCTTTTTTACCAGCTGGCTTCTTAGGTGCTGGCTTGGAAGGGGTAGGTTTGCTTGGAGCTTTCATTCGTTCTCTCCCGTAGGGCTCAGAAGAAGTGCCAAGGTGGCATCAATGCACCTGTCAAGGCACACCTGTAAGGCGACGAGTTCCTGGAAATTCCCTAGCTCTCGACGCTCCGCTTGTAGCAAAACGTGTTGCCGTCTAAGGCTATTGAGTTGCCGCTCTACCGTCTTGGCAGTGAGTGCCTTCGTATTTTGAGCCCCTGCGAGAGCTTGAGTAATCCTCTTGGCCCGTTCCGCTCGATCGCGCTGAATGATCTTCAATTCACCCTCACCCAAACGCAGTTGCTGAGCCAAAGTCACCTCAAGCTGCTCGTTGAACGCTCGGATCTGCGCTGTCACTTCACGGGCGGCACAGTAGCGCAGGTAGCTGGAGCCGGCTTCAATCACAGCTACCACTGCGTCAACCCATACAGCCGTCGGGTTGAGTTTGGCGACGCCGCCTACACCCCGTGTAAGCAGAATCGCTCCGTATTGGCGTGTTTGAGTATCCTGAAACGCTTGATCCATGACGCTGGCAAAAATGTCGACGGTTTTCATTGATCACCACTGACAACGTGCAGGCCTTCCAGGTTAAGGCTTTGCTCTACAGCCCTCCAGTTGAACCCTAGGTGCTGCCAACGATCCTCCAATACATGTTTCCGATTGATAACGGAAGAAACGCAGTCTTCCGAGGAAGCCACCTCATAGAACAGCTGCTCTATCACTTGCTCTCGAACGATGGTATCTACGATAGGCCACACCCAAGGTGTGTCCGGTGACTCAGATAAAATAATCTCGTCTGAGCACTCATCGTCATAGTCAAGAAACGTGGTGAACCGCAGTTGGTTCGGTGGTAGGAGCTGGGAGAGATGGTCAGGTGCATCGGCGGGCAGGCTGTAGCGGGTCGAAAGGCAGATCACCGGGCTCGCGAATTTGAATTCACATCCCTGCTTACGACTGACGAACTGCGACTCCAGGTTCACTTCGATCGCTTGATCACTCTTGGCGCTTTCAGCATCGA
The DNA here is from genome assembly GCF_051913525.1 of Pseudomonas sp. PKS. Classification (NCBI taxonomy): domain Bacteria; kingdom Pseudomonadati; phylum Pseudomonadota; class Gammaproteobacteria; order Pseudomonadales; family Pseudomonadaceae; genus Pseudomonas; species Pseudomonas sp. PKS. The sequence continues at coordinate 318,438 of NZ_JBEGDO010000001.1, forward strand.
GTCGAACTTGAAGCACCCATTCTGTTGGAATGAATTTGGCATCTTTGAAGCAGCTATAAAAATCTTCAAATGCTATCGAAAGGTACTGGTCTGGACACATCATGATGCGCTTCTTCTGACGCTCACAGTCCTCATTCCAGTCCGCAGTGGGCCACCGACGGGGTTTTCCGTCACCTCTATGCCATTGGCGAATAACAAAATCCTGCTCGTCCAGAGCAACGGTTTGAAGCGTATGGGCGCCGCAGAAAGAATGCGTCTTGTAGGCTCCGTCCAGCCAGAGTGAACGAGATTGCCCGTGTAGAAGCCGTTTGAACGTAAGAAGCGCTCTGGATTGAGGGGTCAGCTTTCCGTTCTCGATCAGCCCGAGGCCTTCTAGCCTGCCTTGGATTGGAGCCAACTGTTGGGGGCTTAATCCTGTGATGTCGAGCACCCACCTAATTCCACGATCAGGCATCTGGGCGAGCGCCTCTAGCAGTAAATGCGAGAAGCCTCCCAACTGATCGAGAAGACGGTGTTTCAGTACCAGTTGATAGCGCCTAACCGGAACGAGGACACGTAGATCGCCATCAATGGCACATGCGTATTGGCTATGGATCGTCAAACGTCGTACCTGACTATGACTGAGTAGGCATAATGCCATTTTGCCATTGCGGTAGTCTGGCGTCACCCCTTGCGTGGGTGATCACACGCCCAGAGCACCGCTTGATGACTTACGCAATCCAGATTGCGACTAGCTGCGCTTACGCCTTACTACCTTGGAGGATCGCTCCGTGGGCGCGACGATGAGGAGCTCAGAATCCAGAACCGTCCGCGAAACAAACGCTAGCGTTCTTAGCGTGGGTTCGTTATCGATTGCTCTTGCTACATCATCCGGATCGATTGACTTGTGCCCCACGAGTTTTCGCCGGGTTCTACTTTGACGAAGCACATCGACAATCGTATCACCGATCGCGTGAACCTCAGCATCACTTAAGGCTCGGGAATCCCGTTGCCCCTGTTGCGCACCTAGCCAGTGACTCATCATTTGAAATCTGACCGAGCGTGGATCGTCCGAACATCGATAGGCCAAGGGACTGCCATCGAACACGACGTAATGCTCTTCATCATCCAGCTTGCCAATATCCCTTGGGCGGAAGCCTGCCGATCGCTCAACGATTGCCTTCGATAGGTAATGAGTATTCAGTTCCGCGGTTTGATGGAAAGCTGGAGCTACGTAATAAACCTCGTTGCCCCTAACTTCGAGATCCAGCAACAGATCATGCTGAGCGGAATGCTTCAGCGCATGGAGATGCCAGCGATAGTAGGCTCCCCCCATCAGCGAGTATTCCTTGCTGTTGGTGCGCGCCATGAAGTGGCTGAGCTTGAACTGGAGGAAAAGTGGAGAACCAAAGGGGATCTTGACGTCGTAACCGCCGCCAGGCTTCCCCTCTTTCTGCAACGATGGGAATTCTGGCGCTGCTACGACATGGGAGCCAGGAGCATGGATCAACTCGTTAGTGAAGGCGAACCCATAGGAAAACTCAGACATCTCAGGTTTCATTTCTGACGCATCCTTGCTATTGATTCAGGCGCTACAAGATATCCATACACCGTCTGGGCGAACCATCTGGAAGTTGCTAGCTCGGTCAAGCATGCGGGATCATATGACGTTCTGCTGATTAGCGCAGCCCAAACCCCATTCGAGCCAGCTCACCAAGAAGCTCCTCACGCCCATGCAGGTTCGACACACTCCGCAGCCTGCTGACCACTTGCTCTGACCAGCCAGCAGCGTTCATCCCCTCGCTCTGATAGAACGCACCGAGTCGCTCATCGTAGTCCGCGAGAACGCCCTCCTCGCCGGCGGCCGAATACGTTTCATGGTGAAGCACGGCCTCCTGGGGCAGTCGCGGTTTCACCTTGGCAGGTCGGTCAGGTGATGGGTAGCCGACGCACAGGCCGAAGACGGGATATACCTGAGGCGGCAGCGCCAGCTCTTTGGCAACGCCTTCGATGTCGTTACGAATGCCACCGATGTACACGCTCCCAAGCCCCAGCGATTCCAGGGCAACAACCGCATTCTGCGCTGGGAGAGCGGCGTCGATGGTGCCCAGCAGCAAACTTTCCAGATAAGGTAGCGCTTCCAGTTCTACTCCCTGCTGCTCCGCGATGCGCGAAACCCGGGACAGGTCTGCAAGCCAGACCAGGAACAGCGGTGCTTGATGGATGTACGCCTGATTACCGGCCAGGGCTGACAGGCGCTTTTTGCGATCGACATCTTGAACAGCCACGACGCTCCAGACCTGCAGGTTTGAAGACGTAGATGCGGACTGGGCGGCTGCGATCAGGGTCTCGATAGTGCCGCTGGGCAGAGGTCGGTCTGTGAAGGCGCGGACGCTCCGGTGATCGAGGAGTTGCTCGATGACTTCATTGCATTGCGTGAGCGGCGAAATTTCATGTGTGCCGTAGCGGGCAGAGAGTTTCAAATGGGCATTGGCTGCCATGAGCATTCTCCAAAAGGACTAAAGGCTACCAAATAGACACCTCCGCAACACACCCATGGTCACCAAGTTTCATTTACCATGCTGTCAACTTAGCCCGGGCAGGGGCAGACCGACAACGTCCCAGATAGACAGGTACCTTTCGTTTGGCAGCAAATCCACTGACAGCCCGGGAGGTCTATCAAGTCCTACGTGACATCGCCTTGGGTGTGCGCACCATGCGCCGTTTGGGTGCACGGTCTTGGTCTGAAATCTACTGCGGCCAGATGACTGTTGAGACCGATGGCTGGGTGCTAACGCTCTACAACGATTGCGACACCCTTGACTACTGCGACAGCTGCTACAGCCCAGACGGCCGCGCGTATGTTTTCGATTCGACTCAGCAGTACGGCACTGATCCCGTCGAGCTCCTGAGCACATGGGAGCACGGACAGCTCGAAAAGTTGTTGGTCGGGGCATAGTTGGCAGGCGTAAAAGCCTCGCTCCATTCTGGGCAAGACAATAGCGACACAAAGCTAGCACGGCAGCAGGCGACTAACGTGCCAGTGTTTCGAGCTTAAAGGCCAATCTCTACACTACTCCATTCGACACCGATCAAATCCTTCACCAGTCCTCCAGATCGTCGGCGGCGGCGACCTGGCCTAGAGCGGCAGCTGGCTGCCCAGCTGTTCCTGCCTCTACTTCTTCATCTTCATCCTCGATCTGATCGGTGGAATCAAAATACTCTTCATCCATGTCGTCGAAGTCGAAGTCGTTTTCGATTTCATCGTCAGAGTCGAAATCGATGTCGGCTAGCGCCGACTGCTTAAGCTGGAAAATGGGAGGAAGCTGAGCCGCCTCACTATAGAATTCCACGCCGGCGCTCAGCAGTGCCGAGAAGCAGGCATCGCCTTGGATGAAGTCGATGTCTTCATTGCTGAGCCAACGCCGGCGCCCTCCTTCATAAGCCAGCAGCCAATTATTGCCCACAAGCGCCTGGCTCGTTGCCAACGCTCGAAGGTCGGCAAGGTCAAGATCACCGGGCACCAAGCCTGATTGATTCAGATCTAGAGCTATGAGCGAGCAAACGGAGCTCTCCATCTGGAGCACCTGCTTCACCAGATCTGGGCTTAGGTGAATCCCAATTTCCTTACAGAGCCAGAGTAGCCAGGCTGTTTCACTGTGATGGTTCGCTGCAGATGCTGACCCGAGCAGGTTTCTGCAGAAGTCACCCAGTGCATCCATGTTCAATTGGTAATCGTGGCGATGGTAGGTCACCAGGATCTGCGTGATCACTTGAAGCGTGTTGGGGAATCCATACCCACATTTGAGAAGGTATGCTTCGGCGATGGGCCAGTTGGATTTCTTGATGATGGTGGACGACAGCTGCTTCAGGCCATATTTCACTAAGCTTTCGTCCTTGAATCGCGCCTCCAGCGAGAACAGCACCTCAAAATAGTGATGGATATCATCCTTTTGCTGGCGCCGCTTCGCTGAAACCTTCAGCTTCTTAAGGCTGTACTTCCAAGACTCCTGGACGAGCTCACGCACCTCCACAATTTTCGTTTTGGAAGCGTTGATTTGCAGCTCAAACGCGCTGACGCATTTGATGATGACGGCAAGCGCGCGCTCGGCCTCCTCTCGTGTGTTGAAGAAGAAAGTGAAGTCATCAACATAGCGGAAGCCTTTAGGCCAACCACCCAAGGCAATACGGATGGATTCATCAATCGAGACGCCGATCATCTCTGCAATGATGTGAGAAGTGTCTGGGCCGATAGGCAAGCCAATGGTCTGCCCGTCCTGCGTGCCCATGCAGCGGTGATCAAGGATGTTGCCGAAAAACTCGGGGGATTTGGCTCTGTTGGCTTTAGCTTCTGTTTTTGAATGCAACGCCCACGGAATGGTATGGGTGTAGATCGTTGGAAAGTAGCTCGAAATATCGGTGACTAACGCATAGCGCGCGCCTGCCGACCGGCACACGCGCTCTTCGTACAAGTCAGTGAATTTCGTCAGCTCGATCGCTCGCAGTGAGCCTCCTGCTGCCGGGATGCTCCGAGAAATTTCACTCTTGCTGAAGTGCTCCTGGATTTGAGGCCAGAACTGGCAGATTTCTTTAGCCAGGCCGTAGAAATTAACGGGGTTGGGGATCGATGTAGTCCGCCGGCTGTATGATGACCTCGCCACCGAGAATCGCTCGGCTTGAGACACGATAGGCTTTTTCCTCTCCAGAGCCGCATCCCAGGCAGCTGTCAGCGCCCCGATATTTTCCGCCATTTGCTTGGTGCTGAATCCAACTGGGAGCTGGATCGGAAAATACCCTTTAGAAAGCAAGTCCAGTAGCTGCATGGCCTTCAATGGCTCTCAAGTAGTTGTGAGTGAAAGCCTGGCTCTGCAGGCTCAGTCTTTTCAGAAGGTACTCATCCTTCTGCGTTTGCGAGACGGAACGAAGCACCTCGATGCCGCCTTCTTCACCGACAATGATAGGGCGTCTTGATTGATCAAGTGGTAGCTATATGCCATGGAAGCCTGGCAATTGCCATTCGATTCAGCTGACCAGCGATGCCTTACCTATTGTGCCTTCGCCCTTTTCTTGAGACCCGGCGCCCCCAGGGTCACGCTTTTGGAATAGGCAGTCGACTGATTGATTTGATTTCTCTGAGAGCCAGGCTGGATTGGATTGAGGCGATACCTGGCTGTCGCCTGAGAACATCTTCAACGAATCTTCCGTAGCTCTCTAAATCGGTCGCCACGACCGTGAGTACGTAATCTGCTTCACCTGTCACTTTGTGGCACGACAGAACTTGAGGCAGCTTCAAAATGACGTCTTCAAATGCGTCTGGCGCATCCGCCGAGTGATCACCAAATCTCACTTGGGCGAATGCCATGACATCGAAGCCAAGCTTTCGCCGATCGATATTGGCTTGATAATCCTTGATGATCCCCAGCTCTTCCAGGCGCTTGCGCCTACGCCAACACGGCGTCACCGTCATGGCCAGGCGCTCACCTAAAGCAGAGCTAGACAGGGTGCCATCCTCCTGCAGAAGTCTCAGCAGATCCCGGTCTACATCATCCAAATCATCCAAAGCAAAACCTTTGCTCATAAGTCAGCATGCCTAACGGAAATTTTCTCAATCCTGTGGTCAATCCAGAAAAATAGCAAAGCATTTTCAGACATACACCGAGAAAATTAGCTATCCGATAGGCCTAAAAAGGGCTTCAAGCGTGCTAACAGTCTTTAGCGATAACCACCGACTCCACCATGGCTCAGAACTGAAGGATGGCGCTGTGACGCCATCGTTTGAAAATCCACAGCGTGCCGATACGGTGCTGGCCCGGGTAAAAAGCACTGGCCTGGGCGACATCATTTCTGAGAGCGAGTTTGATCGCTCCTGCTACGTGGCTGCCCACAGTGAACGCTATGTGAGCTTCTTGGAGCATGCCTGGTCAGAATGGACGGCAACTGGCAAAACCCATGATGCATTGCCCTTGGTATGGCCTGTACGTGATCTTGCTATCGATCGAGAGCCAGGCTTCATCGACGGCAAACTCGGCTTCTATGCCATGGACGCAGGTGCCCCTATCACCAGTGGCACATGGCAAGCCGTGCGCAGCAGCGCCAATGTCGCGCTGACCGGCATGCAGCGTGTCATTGACGGCGAGCGCAGCGCATTCGCTCTCTGCCGGCCACCTGGACACCATGCCGCCCGTGAGTACATGGGTGGCTACTGCTATCTGAACAACGCTGCCATTGCAGCTGAGCGGTGCTTAAACCAAGGAGCCAAGCGTGTTGCCGTGCTGGACGTCGATTTCCACCACGGTAATGGTACCCAGAACATCTTCTATGATCGCCCCGACGTCTTCTTCGCATCCATTCATGGTGATCCACACGTTTCGTACCCTTACTTCTCTGGGTATGAGCAAGAAACCGGCATAGGCGCCGGCGCAGGGTTCACTGCGAACTACCCGCTGGCTAAGGGCACCACCTGGATGCAGTATCAAGTCGCCTTGAAGGACGCCCTGGCGCGTATTAAGGCGTTCCGCCCCGACTATCTGGTGATCTCACTTGGCGTCGATACCTTCGAGAATGATCCCATTAGCCACTTCAAGCTCACCAGCGATGACTTCCTTCGCATGGGTGCTGAAATCGCTCTGGCAGGCGTACCAACCTTGTTCGTCATGGAGGGAGGCTACATGGTGGATGAGATTGGGATTAACGCTGTGAACACCCTGCAAGGTTTTGAGCAGAATATTTAAGGGGTTGGCTCTTCCCTCTTCCACACCAAGGCCCTCCAGGGGCCTTGGCTCGTATCTGTATCGGAAATACTGAGGGCTGAGATGATCGTGAGCCAATCGTGCTCCCTGATCATGTACTGGCTGGCGAGAGTTGAGGCAGGTGCTAGCGTTGCAGACCTGCTGGTCGAGACCGAATTAGACGAAGATGTGCGGTTGAACAGCGTGCTCACCCGGCAAAAATTGTTATCTGTCGACTAGCGAAAGATGACGACCGCAGCCCGCCCCTGCGGTCGTCTCGTGAACGGACTATGTCAGTCCCTCAGAGCGAAGAATCCATAGCGGCCATTGTTCCGATTCTTCGTGAAGTGCTGGTAGTTGAGCATTGGGATCACCGATGGATCTGGCTCTTTGTTCTCAAAGATGATGATCTGGGAGTCACTGAAGTTTTCTGCAATGTCCCGGTAGAACCCATAAATCAGGTCGCCGGTGATCGCATCGCCCTCCTCCTCAGGTAGGTCATCTCCTTCCTTGTAGGTTGTCAGGGGTGAGTCCAAAACTACGAACCCGGGATGGCGCCCAGAGAGCTTTAGCAGGTTCATCAGCCCCAGTACGAAGGCGGAAAACGCGACGGCACGATAGCCCTTGCCGAAATTACCGCGGGCGCTACCACCAATGGTGATATCCCTTGCCCTGAAATCGAAGTCGACTGGCAGGTAGCCAGGGAAGCCCCAGCGCGCCAAGATAGACTGGATTTCTGTCACCAACGGTTTCACTGCGTCTTCAAAACTTTCGGCGGTGTAGCCAGCTTGCTCTTCAAGTAGCAGGGCTCCAAGCCTCTTCAACTCGTCGCTGAGCTTCGCCTTGTCCGCAACTCGTTGATCCAAAGAGGACAGGTCGTACTTGATGCTCGATGAGAGCTCCTTCAGGTCACTAACTGATCGTACCGATTCCTCAAGCTCTGCTGAGATCTGCTTCTCAAGCGCTGTAATGGCTGCAGTGATTGTCAGCGCCCTGAAAGTGTTTTTCTCGATTGCAGCCGAAAGGGAACCCTGGGCTTCCGCGAGTTCCTGAATGTTCTTGGCAATGCGATTCAACTCGAAGGTGACACCCTTCTTGATGTCATCGACATTGGCCGTGCAGGATTCCGAGTCAAAGTGATTGCCACAGGTTGGGCAAGGCATCGAGTCCGACGCATCCAAGAGGACTGCAGCTTGCTCAATCCCAAGAAGGCGCTGGCGGTCTGATTCGTACTTTTTCCCCAGCATGTCGAAGCGACCATGGAGGGCTTTGTCTTCCGCGATCTTTCCGTTGACGACCTCCAGCTCTGAGGTATGGAGGGCCTTCTGTTGGAACAATCCCTCACTAGACTGAAACGCGATTTTCAGCTCTGCTTCTGCCTGTTCCAGTCGACCAGACACTTCATGATTGAACGCATTCAGTTTTTGGAGCTGATAAAGCTGGGCCGCGTCTTCGGCTGGATAAAATTTGCTGATGATGTCTTCGACAGCCGTGACCTTATGTTTCAGTGCTCCTTTTGACTCTAGGTCTTTTTTAGCTGACTTGACCGCAGCGTCATCCTTTCCAGTGAGCAATAGCTTCAACATCGAATTTTCTTTGGTCTTCTCCATGACTTGACCAGTCCCTAATGGAGAGTACTCGGCAACGATCCTTGACTCATCGATCAGGAAAATCTTTTCAAGGTCACGAAGGGAGAATGAGCCGCTTCTCAGGGACTCAGCCCCCAAAAGCAAAAGCTTGCCGTCCAGTCCCAGCTTGCCCAAGAACTGGCTAGAGAGGGTGGATGAGTTGCTGGCACTGTGCTTTGTGCCCAGCACGGACACCCTGCCCTTTTCGTCAATCAGTGTCGCTTTTGAATTTTCGGCAAGCGTCCTTTCGATCGTGAAAGAGCTTCCGTCATTGTTAACGAATTTGACTTTGACGGTGGTGTACCCCTTTGCCACTTCTATCGGCTTCGGGGGTTTCGACGATCCCAGGGCGAATTTTATGCACTGAACGATGTAAGATTTTCCGGTGTCAGACCCGCCCTGTACGACGTTGGCGCCTTTGGTGAAATACACTGCAGCATCCGGGAGATCAGGGCCGCTAACAATAACACTTTCAATAAACATTAGATTGCCCTGTCAACTTTGTAGATGATGCGGCGCTGAGCGGAGAGATAGTCTGTGTTTTTGCTCACCCATGAAGTACGCCGCCGGAAGTCCGCGTGGTACTCAGTGGATAGCTTGCTGGCGAACTCACTACCGGCTTGGGTGATACGATATCGAACGCCCTGTTCGTTCACCTCTGAAGTAATCAGGCCTCTGGAGGTGAAAAGCTTTATGGCACCAGGGAAAACCTCGCGCCTGCGTACAAGTTCGGCAACACGATTCATTAGCATGGGGTGCAGGCTTGGGCCTCCTTGGAAGTCATCGCTGTAGATAGCGGCGTAATCCAGGAATATAAGCTCATCCAAATCAAGCTCACGACCAAGTCCGGCAAGCAGCAGAACGATCCTCGCCCCATTTTCCACAGGGCTATTGAACAAATCCTTTGAATTCATGACCTATCTCTTAATCCATTTTAGTCTCTGGTCATTCACCAACTGATGACAGAGGCCTTTTCGGTCGGAAGTCTGAATGTAATGGAAAAGCGGATGAGAGCTATATGGAAGGCTCGCTGACTGTGTGCTCACTGCGAGAAACCTGTCATAGCCATTGTCGTGTTTTTGGCGAACGACACTGTGCACTCCCTCGTAGCACTCATCTTTGAGGTCATCATAACAACCACTTGGAAATGCGTCGCGCGAGAACGTTTCGAGAGACTCAGCGCTGAAAAAATTAATCCGTGCGCGATCAAGATCCTCTTCGTACTCACTAGCTTTCACATTTTCGAGCGAGTATTCGATGCCATCCGCGTCGGAAAACGCGTGCAAGAGCGCATCAATGTAGACCTTTTCGTTGTCGCCGACAGCTTCAGGCGCGTTTTTTTTAACCAGCGGACGCTTTAAATGATAGTTGCCAAATCGCGTCAGGTGGTACGGGGTCTTAGAGTGTTTTTCAACCAAGTCAAGAGAGGACATCTCGTCGACAAATGAAAAGTCGATAGAATTCAGATGGACGAGCAGTGCACCTTCCAAAGGGATGGACTGTGTTTTTGTGATCTTGTCCCGACAAGCTTTATCCCATCGGCTAATAATTTCTGTCTTGATGCGCTCCTTGTTCGCCAGCATGTCAATGCAGTCTGAGCTACAACCCTTCGGTGTCACGAACCGATATTCACGAGGGAGGGTATAGTCGCCCCGCCATGTGTAATAGACCAGCTTGCCTAATTCGGCCACGGCATCTGCAACGCTTAGTTTGTCACCATAGTGCTTGCACTGATAATTATCCCAGCCTGATGAAGATCGACCGATAACGTCTCGCCCCTTGTCTCCCGCGCCAGCACAACGTGTTACCACCTCGTAATCACTACGTAGGTGAAATACAAGCTCAAGGGTAAACACTTCCCAATCAGCAGCCGACATGATCTGTAGGCGGTCAAGAGGGTGGATTGGCGCTCCTTTTTGGGCATCCAGAGCAGTAAGCGTGAAATCTGGGGCCGGCGGGAGCGCTATGGCGTTTTCACCGATAGACATCTAGGTCACGCTCCGCTTGGATCGCCTGCATACGACTCGGCATGGCGCCGATAATCTTTTTGGGGTTCATCCGCATGGCACTTGAAAGCTGCTTCAGGAAACGCTCGTTCAGCTCCATATTTGTCGATAGCTCACAAATGACTACGTCAGGGTGCACATCTGACCCCTCTAGCGCCATCGTCAAGACTGCGCGCGCAGCGCCTATGGGCTTGTCTATCGCGTACTCGACTAAATCAGCGGGATGAAAGGCGTATTCCTGTTGACGCTCACTCATGCAGGTGTTCCTAAGGGGCTATCGGGAAATTGTATTCATCAAATCTCAGGCGCAACAACGCCATCCCGAACACATATCCCGGAATGGATTCATTAGTTAGCTTTGTCAGTTGCTTGTGATTCAGTTGATCCATGCTGAGGCTCAAACCTTGCACTGCTCTCCATGGAGAGCCATCGTCGCGTCCTTGAGTGATGGCTCAATAGTATCGCCCTGGCCTGGTTTGGGGAACCTAGATTTCTTGGCGTCGCAGCAGGGCCTCTGCTGGCTGTGGATTTTGCGCCCAGCGTGGTCGCGATCAAGGAGCCATTACGAAACCTTCTCACATCAATCCCCTTTTTGTTTTTATCATCAGCACTGCTACGTGCTTTGGGTGTCGGCTGCGTGGGGATTAACTCACTTGGATGGTTGAGTTTTCTTGCACTTCACTGCCGCGGCCTTTGACGACGTCTGCCAGATCTTGGACCGTTGAAAAAATGCGTCCGATCACCGCGACTGCGGCCTAGTGCGTGATCAGTCGCGCAAGGCTTCTCACCGCCGCATATTCCTTAAGGCAACAGTAACTCTTAAATTAAATTCATTCAGATTATAAGCTTCGATCAAATCATTCTTTTCTTCCCACCCCAGCTCCCTGCCAGAATCCATCTCGCCAGCGGTCTACCTCCGCGGCTCGCGACGGGCCTTTCATACCCGAATACCTGTCCTTCCCCATCAGGAGCCCGCTATACAGGCGCGGCCCACCCAGGAGCTGGATATTCATGAAGAAACTTTCTGCCATCACCGCGCTCACCCTCGCCGTCCTCTCTAGCGCGGCTCATGCCGACCGCCTGGCGGACATCAAGCAAGCCGGCGTCCTGCGTGTCGCGGCCTTCGACAGCAACCCGCCTTTCGGTTTCGTCGACGCCAAGAGCAAGCGAATCGAAGGCCTCGATGTCGACTACGCCAAAGCCCTCGCCGACAAACTCGGGGTGAAACTGCAAGTGTTGCCGACCAATCCGGCCAACCGGGTTCCGCTGTTGACGGCAAACAAAGTCGACCTGGTGCTGGCCAACTTCACCATCACGCCAGAACGCGCCCAGCAAGTGGATTTCAGCATTCCTTACTTCTCTTCGGGGCAGCAGTTCATCGTCAAGAAAGGCAGCCTGAAAAGCCAAGACGATCTGAACAAATGGCGCGTTGGCGTCGACAAAGGCACAGTCAACGAAGGCGTGCTGCGCGAGAAGTTCCCGGGCGCCAAGGTCATCGCCTACGATGACACGCCTTTCGCCTTCACAGCCCTACGCAACGGCCAGGTACAAGCCATCACCCAGGACGGTCCGAAACTGATCGGGTTGTTGGCCAACGTGCCAGACAAGGACAAGTACGAAGTACCGCCTTTCACCATCTCCAACGACCTGATCGGCGTCGGCATCCCCAAAGGCGAGACGGCCCTTGCCGACTTCGTCAACCAGAGCCTGCGTGACCTCGAAGCCGATGGTCAGGCACAGAAAATCTACGACACTTGGTTCGGCCCGAACACCAAGACTCCGCTCGCACGCCTGTACAAGATCGGCGACAAGAGCTGATTGATCGAAGGCTACCCGCAAGACCCGCGCGCCTAGCGTCCATAGGCGCGTGTTTCGTTTCGATGGCTGGAATCCCCTGATGTTCGGTGCCCCCCTCGCCCCCCATTACCTGAGCTTGCTGCTCGATGGTTTCTTGATGAGCCTGAGCCTTGCGCTGCTCAGTTGCGTGCTCGCCACCTTGATCGGCGCACTCCTGACAATCGCACGCCTCGCGCTCAGCCGTTGGTACGCGTGGCCAGCGAAAGCTTACCTGGCGCTGTTTCGCAACACGCCGCTGCTGGTGCAACTGTTTTTCTGGTACTTCGGTGTACCTGCTTTGTTGCCGGATGAGTTGGTGACATGGCTCAACACGCCTCATGAAGGTGTATTGGCAGGTTTCGCCGTGGCCTGGCCGTCATTCGAGTTCCTTTCCGGGGTCTGGGGCCTGACGCTCTACACCTCGGCGTTCGTTGCCGAGGAGTTGCGCGCCGGCATCGCAGCAGTGCGCCCGCAACAGCGCGCTGCAGGTTTGGCGTTGGGGCTACGACCGGCTCAGGTATGGCGAATGGTGGTATTGCCTCAGGCACTACGCACCGCACTACCACCGCTGCTGGGGCAATACATGAATGCGCTGAAGAACTCCTCGTTGACCATGGCGATCGGCCTGGCGGAGCTGTCATATGCCTCGCGCCAGGTGGAGACCGAGACTTTCAAGACCTTCCAGGCCTTCGGCGTCGCCACCGTGCTCTACATCGGGGCTATCGCGCTCATCGAGGTCTTTGGCCAACTCATGCAGCACAGCCGTCGCTATCGCCAGGGAGGCGCTTGAGCCATGGATGCCTCTGTGATCCTCGACAACCTGGAGTACCTGCTGCTGGGGGCCTACCCCGATGGCCCGCTGGGTGGTGCAGCATTGACCGTCCTGCTCGCGCTGCTCTCAGGACTGGTATCAGCTGTACTTGGCCTGGGCCTGGGCATCGCACTGGCGGTGCTGCGCGGCTGGTCGCGTTTGGCGCTGGTGACGGTACTGGGATTTTTCCGCGCTATTCCCGTACTGATGCTGATTTTCTGGAGTTACTTCCTTCTGCCGATCATCTTTCATGTGGACATACCGGCGCTGGCTACAGTGGTGTGCGCACTGTCGTTGATCGGCGGCGCTTACCTGGCGCACTCGGTGTACGCGGGCATCCACAGCCTGCCCGCCGGGCAGTGGGCGGCGGCGCGGGCGTTGGGCTTGCGCCCCTGGCAAGTGTTGCGGCTAGTGATACTGCCACAGGCACTGCCGATCATGCTGCCATCCTTCGTCAACCAGTGGATCTCGCTGATCAAGGACACCTCGTTGGCTTATGTGATCGGTGTCGGCGAGCTGTCTCTCATGGCCACCCAAGTCAGCAACCGGGTGATGGTTCACCCGACGGAAATCTTCCTGTTTGTCGCCCTGCTCTACTTCCTGATCTGCTTTCCCCTAGACTTGCTCGCTGGCCTGTTGGCCCGGCGTCATCGCATAGAGTCGATGGCGGACGGCCGTTAGTGGGCGGTTCCCATTCCCGGCATCAGGGCGCCATTCGTCGTTCGTACGCTGCGGTAGTCTTTACGCCAGTCCGTCCAGCATTGATTGAATCTGCTGTGTTGCTTGTCGCGTGCTCTGTGCAAGTTTCTTTACCTCGTCAGCAACGACAGAGAACCCTCTTCCCACCTCGCCGGCTCTGGCGGCTTCTATGGCCGCGTTCAATGCCAGCAAATTAGTCTGTTCGGCGATCGAACGGATCACGCTCACCATCTGGGCAATCTGGTTGTAGGTCGCCTGGTTCTGCTGTTGCATCTGTTCGTGATTTTCCTGGACGTTACGTTCATCGCTGATGTCACGGACCGCACCGAGCACCCGAATCAATTCCCCTCGTCCATTACGCACCGCCCGTCCCCGCTCACGACACCAGATGTAGCCGCGAACCTTATGACGCATTCGATACTCAAACACGTACTCGCCTCGACCGGCAGGTGCCAGAATCTCTGAGTCGAAAGCCGCCATGATGCCAGGCAGGTCGTCTGGATGCGTGATGTCCACCTGGGATTGCCAGCCGTCAGGCAATTCCTGGGCGCTATAGCCCATCAATGCCCTGAATTGATCGGAAAACCGCAGAAGGCTCTCCCGATGACGGATATCCCCCTGGACAACCTCAATGTCCCACGTCCCTTCCGTCAGGGTGGTCTGCAAGAGCGCCCAGACTTTATGTTGGCTCGATAGGGACTCCGCCTGTTGTTTCAGGGTGAGCAGGCGAGAATCTGACTCCCGGTTCTGCTCGACAAGTTGTGCCTCGCGCGCCTCCATTTTTGCCAAACTCATCTGAGCTGCTTGCAACTCTATTTCCCGAGCCGCCAATCGCTCTTGCACCCGCTGCAATTCGTGCGCGTCACGGTGTTGGCTTGAGAGCCATTCACTCAAGGCACGCTTGAGCCGAGGGTAGCGCTCGACGACAGGAAGCTCGAGCGACTGAGACAATTGATTGGCTAGTGCCAGTTCTAGCACGCGGACCACTTCATGGGCCCAATGATCTTTTTTGAACAACATGCTCCCACCGCCTGCACTTCATTTCCAGCCAGTGAGTTGACGCCAGTTGCGAAAACGCGTCTTGCCTTGGACTGCCGGGTTCATTGATTCTCACTGCCATGCCATCTGGCCGATACATGGGGCTGCCAAAGTACTTCCACCTGGGCGACAAGCGGGCGTTAAAAACACGGTCATAGTCACTTGCATAATGAAAGTTACTGGCGGATAGTAGGCTCATCCGAAAATGAAGCCCAAGGTCAACGCCATGAAAAAAGCCAGCTTTCAACCCATGCCCTGCCCTGTAGCCCGTGCGCTGGAGCACATCGGTGATGGCTGGAGCCTGTTGGTTCTGCGCGATGCGTTCTATGGCTTGCGTCGGTTCGATGAGTTCCAGCGCAGCCTGGGCATCGCCACCAACACGCTCACTCGTCGGCTGACCGACCTGGTCACCGCCGGCTTGCTCGAGCGCCGGCCCTACCAGAGCAACCCGCCACGCTTCGAATACCTGCTCACCGAGGCCGGGCGTGACTTGCGGCCTGTGATCCTGACGCTGATGGCCTGGGGCGCAAAGCACGCCGAGGGCTCGAAGAAGGTCTACCTCGCCGACGAACTCACCGGCGAGCCCGTCGAGTTGGCGTTGGTGGACGCTAACACCGGAAAACGCATCTCCGTGGATGAACACCGTCTGCGCATCTCGCCTGACGCCGACCCGCTGACCCACTGGCGCGCCGAAACCGGTCAGGCCTATCGCCAGGGCAACACCTTGGTAAGCCCCTTCCCCACCCAGGCCTCCTCCGAGGATTGACCGTCATGAACGCTCACGTTGGCATGGCTCCCGGCCCAGTGGATGACACCGAAGCCGTTACAAGCAAACCCAAGGTTAGAAAAACCCTCCTTCGGATTACGGTTCTGGCGCTCGCGATCATGGGCGGTGCGGGCTACACCCACCACTGGTGGAACAATGGCCGCTTCTTCGAAGACACCGACGATGCCTATGTCGGCGCGGACGTCACCGTGATCAGCGCCAAGGTTCCAGGCTATATCGCCGAGGTCGCGGTGGTGGACAACCAGTTCGTCAAAGCCGGCGATGTGTTGGCCCGAATCGATGCGCGTGACTACGACGCTGCACTGGCCAAGGCGGACGGTGCAGTCGCGGCGCAACGTGCGCGTCTTGCCAACCTCGATGCCGTCGAACTGCTTCAACAGGCAATCATCAGCCAGGCAAAGGCACAGATCGAGGCACGCAGCGCCGAAGCACAACGTGCGTTGAACGACAGAGTCCGCTACCAGACGCTGGTCAACAGCCAAGCTGTTTCGGTGCAAAGCGCCCAACGCGTCGAGGCCACTTGGAAAACCGCGCAAGCAGACCGTGCCCATGCCGAGGCAGGTTTGTTGGCGGCCCGTCAGCAACTGGCGGTAATCGACACGCAACGCCAACAGACACGGGCAGCGTTGGCCCAGGCCGAGGCAGACCGGGAACAGGCGCGGCTCAACATCCTTTACACCGAACTGCGCGCCCCGGTGGACGGCTACGTCGGCAACCGTCGAGCCAAGGTCGGCGCCTTCGCCGCGTCGGGCAGCCAGCTGATTTCTGTGGTGCCCGCCCATGGGCTTTGGGTGGACGCCAACTTCAAGGAAGACCAGCTCGCACATATGCAAGTCGGCCAGACGGTCAGCGTGACCGCCGATATCCTGCCGGGCCGAACCTTCCATGGCCGCATCGAGAGCATCGCGCCAGCCACCGGTGCGCAGTTCAGCGTGCTTCCCCCTGAGAACGCCACGGGCAACTTCACCAAGATCGTGCAGCGCGTACCGGTACGGGTTCGCCTGGAGGGCAGCGACGCCGACTTTGGTGCCCTGCGCCCTGGTCTTTCGGTGGTTGCCGAAGTCGACACCCGGCCCCAAGCGCTGGCGCAAGCGAAACTGGTATCGGCAGTCCAGCCATGAACGGCGCCCTGCCCGTCCTCACTCCCGCACAGAAGATCACGGCTTTCGCCACCATGTGCGTGGGGATGTTCATCGCCCTGATCGATATCCAGATCGTCTCGGCATCGCTCAAGGACATCGGCGGTGGGCTTTCCGCCGGTGCAGACGACATTGCCTGGGTGCAAACGGCCTACCTGATTGCGGAGATCATCGTCATTCCTCTGTCGGGGTGGCTGTCGCGGGTGATGAGTACCCGATGGCTTTTCGCCGCTTCGGCGGCCGGCTTCACCCTCACCAGCCTGCTGTGTGCAATGGCCTGGAACATCCAGAGCATGATTGCATTTCGTGCCCTGCAGGGTTTTCTTGGCGGGTCGATGATCCCGCTGGTGTTCACCACCGCGTTCATCTATTTCACCGGCAAGCAGCGGGTGATCGCCGCTTCGGTCATCGGCGCCATCGCATCGCTCGCCCCCACCTTGGGCCCTGCGGTCGGGGGCTGGATCACCGATGTGTCGTCCTGGCATTGGCTCTTCTATGTCAACCTGGTTCCTGGTCTGTTCGTCACCATTGCTGTACCGCTGCTGGTCAAGGTCGACCACCCCAACCTGCGCTTGCTCAAGGGCGCCGACTACCTGGGCATCGGCTTGATGGCGGTGTTTCTCGGTTGCCTGGAATACACCCTGGAGGAAGGCCCGCGCTGGAACTGGTTCAGCGATGCAACGATCTCGGCCACTGCTTGGGTGGCAGGCATCAGCGGCGTATTGTTCGTCTGGCGCAGCCTGAAGATCGAAGACCCCATCGTTGACTTGCGTGCCCTGCGTGATCGCAACTTCGCCCTGGGCTGCCTGTTTTCCTTCATTACCGGCATCGGTATTTTCGCCACGATCTACCTTACCCCGCTGTTTCTCGGCCATGTGCGTGGCTATGGCGCGTTGGATATCGGCCTGGCGGTGTTCTCCACCGGAGTGTTTCAACTGCTTGCTATACCGGTGTATGCCTTTCTCGCCAACCGTGTGGACCTGCGCTGGATCCTGATGCTGGGGTTGGCCCTGTTTGGCATTTCGATGTGGGATTTCTCGTCGATCACCCATGATTGGGGCGCCAAGGAGCTGCTGCTGCCCCAGGCCATTCGCGGGTTTGCCCAACAGATGGCCGTGCCACCCACCGTGACCCTGACCTTAGGCGCCCTTTCGCCCGCACGCCTCAAGCTCGCCTCGGGCTTGTTCAACCTGATGCGCAACCTGGGCGGCGCGCTCGGTATCGCCGCCTGTGCCACCGTGCTCAACGACCGCACCAACCTGCATTTCCTGCGCCTTGCCGAGCACCTTAACGTTCAAAACGAGACAATGAATACCTGGCTCGGGCAATGGAGCAGCAACGCCCAGGCCCTCGGCCAGGACAGCCTGGATGCCAGCCACACCGCACTGCGTCAGCTCTGGGCATTGACGTGGCGCGAAGCGCAAACGTTGACCTATGCCGACGCCTTCCTGGTGATCATGGTGTGCTTCGCGCTTGCCACGCTGCTGGTGCCGTTGATGCGTAAAGTACAACCCCCAACACAACCGTCGGCTGACGCCCATTGCCCCCTCAAGAAGCGCCCTCTTCCGACTTTTTTAGGAAGTAGGCTTTCACTCTTTCTTTGCTCCATGCGCAGCAGTGCAGTCCATATAACAAGAAGCCCGCGTACCTATTCAGATACGCGGGCTCGGGTGTATCTCGACACCATCACAGCATCACGAAACCCACTTCGATATTGCCGCGGGTCGCTTTCGAGTACGGGCATATCTGATGCGCCTCGGCTACCAGCTTCTCCTTTTCCTCGGCGGCCAAACCAGGCAAGCGCACCGTCAGCTGGGCAGCCAGCGCGAAACCTCCGTCTGCGGTGTTGCCTAGGGAAACATCGGCATCCACTGCTACATCGTCAGGCAGGCGAATGTTGTACTTCTGCCCGGCGCGACGCAGAGCACCAATGAAGCAAGCAGACCACCCGATGGCGAACAACTGCTCGGGGTTGGTGCCCGGGCGACCGGAGCCTGGCGGGCTCAGCGGCAGGTCGAGCTCGCCATCGACAGATCGGCCGCGCCCATCGCGGCCACCGGTCGTATGGGTATGGGCGGTGTAGAGGATCGTTGTCAGGGTATTGGGCATGGTAGTTCTCCAAAGGGCATGCTGCCCTCCCCGACCAGGCACACAGGGAGGGCGTTGGCTGCGATCAGTGCTTGGCCTGGCTCAGTTTGCTGCACAGGTGTGCGGAAAATGGGTTGTCGTTGTCAGCGAATGGGAGGCTTGCGGAACTGGCCTGCATCCAATGAGCAGGCCTCGCTCAGGTGGAGCCATTTCACGTCCCGCCTGTATCACCGATGTATCCCAGGGTGGCGGCATTTGTATGCCAGAGCGCCGGACATCGGCGCTGTACACACTGTGATACGGATCCGTGACTGGACGTTTCCGAGAACGAGGCAGCCCTCTCAAAGGCTGCCTCATCTTGTGCGGCGTGACGAACGTCAGCTGCGGTAGCGTTTCGCGGGAGCCCTCAACGAAAGATTCGGCATCAACGCTTGCCGCGCCGCCTCGTAACGCTCCAGATCACCCAGGTCGGGCAAGGACGGGATCGTGATGAACTCTCCTTGGTCCAGCCCGGCAAGCGCCGCGTCCACCATGTCATCAGCCTTCATGACGATCTCGCCCGGCAGATATTCCAGTGGTGTGCCTGCTGCCGCCCAAAAGTCGGTCGCCGTCGCACCAGGCAGTACTACCTGAACCCTAACGTGCTTGTCCGCAAGCTCGTGGCGCAGGGATTGGCTGAATGCCAGCACGAACGCCTTGGTGCCGCCATACACGCCGTTGAGCCGTTCAGGCGCAAGGGCCACGACGGAGGCGATATTGATGAGCGTGCCCTGGCGCGCGACCAAGCCTGGAACCGCGGCATAGGTCAAACGCGTAAGCACATTCACGTTGAGCGTGATCATGTCTTGCATTTTGTCGACGTCCGACTCCAGAAGGGGCTGCGTGGCCCCCACTCCGGCATTGTTCACCAGCAAGGTAATGCTGGCGTCAGTGCGCAGCAGCAGTTCCACTCGGCGCAGGTCATCTGGGTTGCCAAGGTCGGCTGCCACCACTTCCACGGAACGGCCGGTCTCGTCAGTCAGGCGCCTGGCCAAGGCATTCAGGCGTTCGCGGTTTCGCGCGACCAGGATCAGGTCATAGCCACGACGGGCCAAACGCTCGGCGTAGAGGGCGCCGATACCGGATGAGGCGCCGGTGATGAGCGCGCTACCAGGATTGGACTTAGTCATGATGGATCTCCAGGGTTGGGGTGGGTCTGGAGAACAGGATGCAGCGGGATGACGGTATCTCAAATGACGTATAAGGTAGTCTTTCAGGACATGAAGGGGGAAGGCAATGCATCGCATCAGCTATTTGCTGGCAGACGGGTTCCAAGTGCTTTCGCTGGCCACCCAGGCCGCGTTCGAACTGGCCAATATCGCCGCGCAAGACACCTTCTACACCGTCGAGAACTTCTCGCTCGAAGGCGGCAAGGTGCGTTCGTCCCTGGGCTTGGCCCTCGATACCCAGCCACTCGAAACGCCCCGCCTGACCGACACCTGGATCATCGTCGGAGTCACCACCCCCTTGGAGGTGCCCGCCTCGGCGGCAACCCTGGAGTTCCTTCGCCAGGCGAGCACCCATGCCAGGCGCACCGTGGGCCTGTGCACTGGCGCTTTCATCCTGGCCGAGGCGGGGCTGCTGTCAGGGCGTAGAGCCACGACGCACTGGGCATTCGCCCGCGAGATGCAACGGCGCTATCCGGATATCAGCGTCGAGGAAGACCGCATCTATATTGCCGACGGTACCCTCTGGACGTCGGCGGGCATGACCGCAGGGCTCGACCTGGCGCTCGGACTGGTGGAAAAGGACCTCGGCGCGGACATCGCGCGGTCGGTGGCACGCAAGCTGGTGATGCAGCAGTATCGCTCCGGCGGGCAGTCCCAACACTCCGAGCTGCTGCACCTTGCCCCCAAGTCCGACCGTATCCAGCGTGCGCTGGACTATGCGCGCCAGCATCTGAACCGCCCACTGGGCGTCGAGGAGCTGGCAGAGGTGGTGAACCTGAGCCCACGTCAGTTCTCTAGGGTCTTCAGCGCCGAAACCGGGCACTCCCCAGCCAAGGCGATCGAGGGACTAAGGCTGGAGGCGGCACGCCTGATGATCGAGCAAAGCCGGCATTCCCTGGACGTGGTCGCCCAGGAAACCGGCTTTCGCGACCGTCGTCATATGCGCGAGGTGTTCCTGCGGGGCTTCGGCATACCGCCGCAAGCGATACGACGGGATGCACGTCGCCCGATGCCCTCCTGAGGTCCCGACTATCGAAGGTGTAGGCCAGCGTGTCCCAGAACACCGACTGGGTCAGGGAGATGAACGCCAGGATCGCTGCCAGCGCGATGTCATTTGCCAGTTATTAATGCTGCGCTAACCGATTTCACCTACACTCGCCCACATGATCCGCCTCCTGCGTTTGCTCACCGTGTTGATGCTTGTTCTCTCGCTTCCCCTCAACGGGATGGCGGGAGTCGACTCATCCGTCGAGCCCTGCCCAATGCAGGCCATGGGTATGGATAGGGTGGCAGGCATGGAACATGACTGTTGCCAGGACCAGGACCAAGGGCAGTCCTCCGAGCACACCTCAAAAGCCTGCAAAGTCGGCCAGGAATGTAGAACCGCGAGCACGCTTGAAGTCAGCCTGCTCGAACCTGCGCTGACCTTCTCTACCCCGCGCCCTGCGGATACTTACGCCGTAAGCCTGGTAACCCGCGCGCCGCCAGATCACTGGCGCCCTCCCCGCGTCTGACTCCTTCGTAAATCTCACATTCGTTGTTCTGCCTTGGCGGCCGAACGATGGCATGCGCCTGTGCGCTGGTTTTTCGAGGAATCATGTTCATGACTCCCCTACGTTTCTCTCCAGGACGGACACTTCCGGCTGCCCTGGTAATCCTGCTACCGATGCTGTCGGCGCAGGCGGCTTCGATTTCTCTCGATGATGCGCTGCAACTGGCCGAGCGCAATACGCCTTCGCTTCAGGCGCGCCAAGAGCAGATCTCAGCGGCGCGCCATTCAGTCGTACCAGCGGGTGAACTACCCGATCCGCGGCTTAATCTCGGTGTACAGAATCTACCGGTCGAAGGCCGCGATCGTTGGAGCAGCAACCGAGATTTCATGACCATGCAGGTGGTCGGGCTTTCGCAGGAGGTGCCCAACCGTGACAAGCGCAAAGCACGGGTTGAGACAGCACGGGCCACGGTTGATCGGGCCGATGCCGAAGCGGTCTTCGAGCGTCTGAAGGTGCGTGCGGCGACAGCACAGGCTTGGGTAGCCGCCTACACGGTGCAACGCAAGCTGCAACAGTTCGATGACTTCTACACGGAAAACCGCCTGCTGGCTTCCGCCGTACGGGCTCGTCTGGCCGTCGGGGGTGGTTCGTCAGCCGATGCGCTTGCACCGACCCAGGAAGTCGCACAGTTGGATGAACAAAAGGACCTGCTATTGAGCCAGGCGATCCAGGCGCGAGCGGCACTCAAACGCTGGGTCGGGCAGGACGTGGAGGCACAAGCACCGGCGTTTCCACAGTGGCCAGTGAGTGCACCGGCATACCTGCACACACTGCATGCACACCCCGAACTGGCGGCCTACGGGGCCAAGGCACGGGAAGCCGAAGCACAGGTGCATCAGGCCGTCGCCGAGAAAAAGTCGGATTGGGGCTGGCAGTTGGATTACCAACGTCGAGGCCCGGACTTCAGCAACATGGTCAGCGTGCAAGTCAGCTTCCAGTTGCCGCTGTTCACCGGCTCTCGCCAGGACCCAATGATCGCTGCGCGGCAAGCCGAGGTACGACAGCTTGAAGACGAGCAGGAAGCGGCGCTGCGTGAACATACCGCGCAGTTGGAAACAGATCTGGCGCAATACCGGCGCCTGCAACGGGCAGTGACCCGCAGTCGCGAGACCCTCTTGCCCCTCGCCGAGGAGCGGGTTCGCTTGGCACTGGCGGATTATCGGGCGGGAAAGACGATGTTAAGTGAGGTGCTCGCGGCACGACGCCAACGGGTCGAGGCCCGGCTACAGGATATCGACCTGCAAGGGCAGTTGGCCGCGACAGCGGCGCGCTTGCACTTCGCCTATGGAGAGGTTCGGGCATGAGACCTATGTCGACAGGATTGATCGCAGCGCTCGCACTGGCCATAGGCGGTGGTGCGGGCTATTGGCTGGCTAAGCAGGCCCAAAGTAAACCAGCGCCGGCTCCAGAAGAACGCAAAGCGTTGTACTGGTATGACCCGATGTACCCTCAACAACACTTCTCTGAGCCTGGTAAGTCACCCTTCATGGATATGCCTTTGGTGGCCAAATATCCCGGTGGGCCCGAGGATGAAGCAGAGCCTGCAGTGAAGATCGCCCCGGGTATACAGCAGAACCTTGGGGTGCGGCTGGCGACAGTGGCTCAGGGGCGCCTCGAACGCACGCTGCAGGTCAGTGGTGCTCTGGCCTTCGACGAGCGAGATTTCAGTGTGCTGCAAGCACGAACCGCAGGATTCGTGGAACGCACCTATGGCCGGGCCACCGGCGATGTGGTGGCCAAGGGCGCACCACTGGCCGATGTCTTGACCCCTGAATGGGCAGGATTGCAGGAGGAATATCTGGCACTGCGGCGCTTGGGCGATGGTGAGCTACGGGCCGCAGCTCGCCAACGTCTGTTGCTGGCCGGGATGCCTGCCGAGCTGATCGAGCGAGTCGCACGCATCGGCAAGGTGCAGAGCCTGGTCACGCTGGTAGCACCCAGCGCCGGAGTGATCCAAGCCCTGGATCTGCGTCCGGGCATGAGCGTAGCGCCTGGGGCGACCCTGGCGCGGATCAATGGTGTTGCCAACGTCTGGCTCGAAGCGGCAGTGCCGGAGGCCCAGGCTCAGGGCCTGCGCGAGGGGCAGGCAGTGCAGGCGCATTTACCTGCCTATCCAGGTGAAGCCGTGCCGGGCAAGCTAACCGCTTTGCTTGCAGACGCCAACCCGCAAAGCCGTACGTTGCGCGTGCGTATCGAGCTACCCAATAGCGACGGTCGGCTGCGACCGGGGATGTCCGCCCAGGTCACCCTGCATCCAGCTGGGCAACCAGATACCCATCTCGTAGTGCCCGTCGAAGCAGTGATCCGCACCGGCAAACGCGATCTGGTGATGCTGGCCGAAGACCAGGGCCGATTCCGCCCAGTGGAAGTCGTGTTAGGTCAGGAGAGCGGCGCCCAGGTTGCCGTGCTGCAAGGTCTGCAGGCGGGCCAACGGGTGGTGGCATCAGGTCAGTTCCTCATCGACTCCGAAGCCAGCCTCAAGGGCATTCAGGCCATGACCACGCAGGAATCCCAACCAGCACAGCCGGCACTGCATGAGGCAGACGGACGCATCGTGCAGATAGAGGGCAATCAGCTGACGATCGCCCACGGTCCTTTCCTCACCTTGGGCATGCCGGGGATGACCATGACCTTCCCCGTGTCTGATCCAGCGCTGTTTACCGGGCTGAAGGTGGGACAACGTATTCGATTCGGAGTCCGCGAGCGGGATGTGGGCATGGTCATCGAGCAGATTACTGCGCAGGAGAGTCAACCATGATCGCGAAACTGATTCGCTGGTCGGTGGGCAATCGCGTGTTGGTGCTGCTTGCCACACTGTTTCTGGTGGCCTGGGGTGTATTCTCGTTACGCAGCCTGCCGATCGACGCTTTGCCAGACCTCTCGGATGTTCAGGTGATCATTCGCACGTCCTATCCAGGGCAAGCACCACAGATCGTTGAAAACCAGGTTACCTATCCGTTGACCACCACCATGCTCTCGGTGCCGGGAGCCAAGACCGTGCGCGGCTTCTCGGCCTTCGGTGACAGCTTTGTCTACGTGCTGTTCGAGGATGGCACCGACCTGTACTGGGCACGCTCGCGGGTACTGGAGTACCTGAGCCAGGTGCAGTCGCGCTTGCCGGCGTCGGCGCAGCCGGTGCTTGGACCGGACGCCACCGGCGTGGGTTGGATCTATCAATACGCGTTGGTCGACCGAAGTGGCGGGCATGACTTGGCGCAATTGCGCAGCCTGCAAGACTGGTTTCTGCGCTTCGAACTCAAGACCCTGCCTGATGTTGCCGAAGTGGCGAGCATCGGCGGAATGGTCAAGCAGTACCAAGTGGTACTTGATCCGCTGCGCATGGCCAGCCTGGGCATCACTCAGGGCGAGGTGTCGGACGCTATCGGCAAGGCCAACCAGGAAACCGGTGGCGGCGTGCTCGAACACGGCGAAGCCGAGTTCATGGTGCGGGCGTCGGGGTACCTGAAGACGTTGAACGACTTGCGCGCCATTCCCCTGCGACTGGCTACCAACGGTGCGCCGGTGACACTCGGCGATGTCGCCACGGTGCAACTTGGCCCAGAGGCGCGTCGGGGTATCGGTGAGCTGGATGGCCAGGGCGAGGCCGTTGGCGGGGTGGTGATTTTGCGCAGTGGCAAAAACGCCAGGGAGGCCATCGCCCACGTCAAGGACAAGCTTGAAACGCTGAAAAAGAGCCTGCCCAAGGGCGTGGAGATTGTCACGACCTATGATCGCAGCCAGCTGATTGACCGCGCAGTGGACAACCTCAGCCACAAGCTGATCGAGGAATTCATCGTGGTTGCGCTGGTATGTGGGGCGTTTCTCTGGCACCTGCGCTCGTCGCTGGTGGCAATCGTCTCGCTACCGGTAGGGGTACTGATCGCTATGATTGTCATGCGCCATCAAGGCATCAACGCCAACATCATGTCGCTTGGCGGTATCGCCATCGCCATCGGTGCGATGGTCGATGCTGCCGTGGTGATGATTGAGAACGCGCACAAGCGAGTCGAAGCCTGGCATGCACGCAACCCAGGGATGTCGCTGCGCGGCGAGCAGCACTGGAACGTGATGACCGAGGCGGCGGTCGAGGTGGGGCCGGCGCTGTTCTTCAGCCTGATGATCATCACCTTGTCGTTCATACCGGTGTTCACCTTGCAGGCTCAGGAGGGACGACTGTTCGCCCCCCTGGCGTTCACCAAGACCTATGCCATGGCAGCCGCCGCAGGGTTGGCAGTGACCTTGGTGCCGGTGCTGATGGGCTACTGGATTCGCGGCCCTCTGCCAGCAGAGGAACGTAACCCGCTCAACCGTGGGCTGATCCGTCTGTATCGCCCTGCGTTGGAAGTGGTGCTGCGCCGGCCCTGGATGATACTGATTGGCGCGCTGGCGATCTTGTTCAGCAACCTGTGGCCGTTGAGCCAGTTGGGTGGGGAGTTCCTCCCGCCCCTGGACGAAGGTGACCTGCTGTACATGCCCTCGGCCCTGCCAGGCCTGTCGGCGCAAAAGGCCTCGGAGCTGCTGCAACGCACCGACCGTCTCATCCGCACCGTGCCCGAGGTCGCCAGTGTGTTCGGCAAGGCCGGTCGCGCCGAGTCAGCGACCGACCCGGCACCGTTGGAAATGTTCGAGACCATCGTGCGGCTCAAGCCGAAAGATCAGTGGCGTCCGGGCATGACTACCGACAAGCTGATCGACGCGCTCGACCGAACGGTGCGGGTACCGGGCCTGACCAACATCTGGATTCCGCCGATCCGTAATCGTATCGACATGCTGGCCACCGGCATCAAGAGTCCGATTGGAGTGAAAGTGACGGGCAGCGACTTGGCGCAGATCGACCGCGCGACCCTGGCCATCGAGCGAGCCGCCAAAACCGTGCCCGGTGTCACTTCGGCACTGGCCGAACGTTTGACCGGAGGCCGTTACATCGATCTCGACATCGACCGTCAGACTGCAGCGCGTTACGGCCTGAACATTGCCGATGTACAGGCCATCGTCGCCGGTGCCATTGGTGGCGAAACCATCAGTGAGACGGTCGAGGGCCTGGCACGCTACCCGATCAGCGTGCGCTACCCCCGCGAGTGGCGCGACTCAGTCGACGCCTTGCGCCAGCTGCCGATCTATACCGCACAAGGTGGCCAGATCACCCTCGGCACCGTGGCTCATGTGCGCATCACCGAAGGTCCGCCGATGCTCAAAAGCGAAAATGCCCGCCCCTCCGGTTGGGTATACATCGACGCGCGCGGTCGTGACCTGTCATCCGTGGTTGCCGACCTGCGCCAGGCGGTGGACCGCGAGGTGAAGCTCGACCCTGGCATGAGCTTGAGCTATTCGGGCCAGTTCGAGTACTTGGAGCGTGCCAACGCACGTTTGGCCTGGGTGGTACCGGCGACGCTGGCGATCATCTTCGTGCTGCTCTACCTGACGTTCGGCCGCCTCAACGAGGCGCTGCTGATCATGGGCACCCTGCCTTTTGCCCTCACCGGCGGGGTATGGCTGCTGTACCTGATGGGTTTCAACATGTCGGTGGCCACCGGCGTGGGCTTTATCGCCCTGGCCGGGGTCGCGGCGGAGTTTGGGGTGATCATGCTGATCTACCTGAACAATGCGTGGGCCGAACGCCAAGCCTATGACGGGCGCACGCAACTTGCGCTACTGGAGGCAATCCGTGAGGGTGCGGTGCAACGCATCCGGCCCAAGGCGATGACGGTGGCGGTGATCGTCGCAGGCCTGCTGCCAATTCTCTGGAGCGATGGTACCGGCAGCGAAGTGATGAGTCGTATTGCCGTGCCCATGGTGGGGGGCATGCTGACCGCCCCCTTGCTCTCTCTGTTCGTTGTTCCTGCGGCGTACTGGTTAGTCCGGCGCCGTAATCTCGCAGTAACCCATGATTCCAACCCAGGAGATACCCGATGAAAAACCTCTACCTCAGCGCTGTACTGATGTTGGCTTTCGCAACTGGCGCGCAGGCCCAGGACAGTATGAAAGGCATGGACATGAAGAACATGCCGATGGAAGGAATGGACATGAAGACCGAGCAAGCGGCACCGGCCGCCCATGCCGAGGGTACGATCAAGGCCATCAATACCGAACAAGGCAGAGTCACCCTGGCACACGGGCCGGTGGCTGTCTTGAAATGGCCAGCGATGACCATGGGGTTCAAAGCCACTGCGCAGCAGCTTGAAGGACTGAAGGTAGGGGACAAGGTAGCGTTCGATTTCCGCATGGAGAACAACGCGGCGACGATTGTTGAAATCCGCAAGCAGTAAATCGCTCACGTTCCCAGTGGGAAGTGACCCGCAGGACAAGGCAGCTCCCGATCCAAGCTCGTGAGCTGCCTAGGGGCCTCTGCATCGCACTTGTAAAGCTGTGTTGTAGAAAACCGGATTACAGATCCAACTCACCTCTGATCAAGGCCCCGAGCGTCTGGGCAACATCGGGTCGTTGCTCATTCAGCAAGCCCACCGGAATGCCCTCCAGACGCGCTTTGGAAGCGTCCAGTTCCTCTCCCATCAGCGCCAGTGGACAGGCAATCTCCATATGCAACCAACGCAGTCGCTTGGCCTGCTGTGGGCTTATCACTCCCTGCACCACAACCACCAAGGCAGCCGGCTGCAGCGTTGCGCACAACAAAGGCAGCTCTTCAAACGGTTGGCCGCAGCCGAGCACCTCGATGCGCTGTTGCTCGCTACTCAACAACCGGCCGGCGCACAGTAGCTCAAACTCGGCTTGTTCCTGCAGACCTGCCAGTAATACGGGTGGCACATCGGGCTGGTTCATTTGAAGGCGCATCAACAAGCGGGCGCGCAGGAAACTATCCAGATACAGCCATTGGCTGCGTTCGCCGAAGCCGCCACCTGAAGCCAGATCATGCCAGACCGGCAACAGCACCTCGCGCAAGACAGTCAACTTGGGCAGAACAGTCCACAACTGACCGTGCACGGCTTCCAGCGCCCGCCCATCGAACGCCCGCGCAGCCCGCGCCACGGCGTCGCGCCACTGCTGGAAGACGCTGTTCTGCTCCGGGACTGGCTGATCGTCACCGCTGAGCCTTTCGCCCACTTTGCTGATCGGCAGCCCATTGGATGTCCAGCGCTGGATGTCGCGAATTCGTTGAACGTCCTTGGCCGTGTACAGGCGATGGCCGCCCTCGGTACGTTGCGGGCGGATCAATCCATGGCGACGTTCCCAGGCACGCAAGGTCACCGGGTTGATGCCAGTCAGGCTGACCACATCGCGCATGGGCAGTAGATCGGTGGGAACGGACTCAGTCATTGCGAGCAGTAATCTGAACGGTGGATTACTCTAAACCTATACAGACCTTCTGCGCCGTGCAACCTTAGGTCATCATGCAGCGAACCGCGCCGTAGCCCTACGCTCGGAAGCTACGCTGCGCTTACCGCACATGAAGATTCGGGTGGGCTGGCTAATGATCAACGCAAAACTGCTGCAATTGATGGTCGAAAACTCCAACGATGGCATCGTCGTCGCCGAGCAGGAGGGCAACGACAGCATCCTCATCTATACCAACCCCGCTTTCGAGCGCCTGACAGGCTATCGTGCCGACGACATTCTTTATCAGGACTGCCGATTCCTTCAGGGCCAGGACCATGACCAGGCAGGCGTCGCCTCGATCCGCGAGGCGATCCGTGCAGGCCAGCCTTGCCGCCAGGTCCTTCGCAACTATCGCAAGGACGGCAGCCTGTTCTGGAACGAACTGTCCATCACGCCTGTGCGCAACGAAGCGGACCAGCTGACCTATTACATCGGCATCCAGCGTGACGTCTCGGCCCAGGTCTTCGCCGAGGAACGGGTCCGCGAGCTGGAAGCGGAAGTCGCCGAACTGCGCCGGCAACTGAGCGAGACCAAGTCCTGATCGAAAAACCTGTACAACAGTCACCAAGTGTATAGATTTTATCGTAGGCTTCAGCTATACCTGTACAACAACTCACGGTTGTACAGGTTTTTCTGGAGCCAAGCATGTCAGCCTACCTGCAACAATTCGCCGAGCGCTTCACCCACCTCGATGGCAGTCGTCTCCATGGGCTGGAAAAACTGTACACCGACGACATCACCTTTCGTGATCCCTTGCATGAGATTCAAGGGCTTGAGGCCCTGAGGGCCTACTTCGCCCAGCTGTATGCGAACACCCACGACATTCGCTATGCCTTCTGCGGTGCCCATGAAGTCTTGCCCGGCGAAGGCTACCTGCGCTGGACCCTGCAGTTTCGCCACCCCCGACTGGCCCGCAACCGGCCGGTCAGCTTGCAAGGATGCAGCTATTTGCGATGGCGTGAACGTGTCCATTTTCATCAGGACTACTTCGATGCAGGTGCACTGCTGTACGAGCATCTTCCGGTCATGGGCAGCGCGATCCGCTGGCTCAAAGGCAGATTGGCATGAGCCGCTGCTGGCTGACCGGAGCAAGCAGCGGTCTGGGCGCCGCGCTTGCGCAATGCCTGTTGGAACAGGGTCACCACGTGGCCTTGGGCGGTCGGCACGAGCAACGCCTTTCCCCTTTGGTGGAGCGATTTCCCGGCCAGGCCCTGCTGGCCATCGGCGACCTCGATGACCCTACCCAGATCGTCCGGATCGCAGCCCAGATCAAGGCGGCCTGGGGAGCGCTGGACTTGGTGATCCTCAATGCGGGCACGTGCGAGTACCTGGAGCCTGGCCATTTCGACCCAGCCATGGTCGAGCGTGTGATGCGCACCAACTTTTTGGGCGTCAGCCAGTGCCTGGCCGCCGCCCTGCCCTTGCTTCGCGTCGGCAAACATCCTCATGTGGTTGTGGTGGGCAGCTCGGTGACCTGGCTGGCCTTGCCCCGTGCAGGCGCTTATGGCGCCTCAAAGGCCGCCGTGCGTTATCTGGTGGAGTCCCAACGCATCGACCTGGCCCACGAAGGCATCGATGTCACGTTGGTCAGCCCAGGCTTCATCGACACGCCCCTTACCCGTCGCAACGACTTCCCCATGCCACAGCTGTGGCCAGCCGAGCGCGCCGCCCGGCACATCGTCAGGCATCTGCATCGACGTCCGCTGGAGATCAATTTCCCAGGTCTTTTCACCTGGGTGTTGCGTGTGCTCGGTCGCCTCCCGCCACGCGCCCGTCTGGCGCTGGGTCGGCGTCTGGCACGTCATGAACAGGAATGAGACGCCATGCATATAGCGATCATTGGCACCGGTATCGCGGGCCTGACCTGTGCCCATCTACTGTCTCGCAGGCACGAAATCACGGTGTTCGAGGCCAGCGACTGGATCGGCGGCCACACCCATACCGTCGATGTGGACTGGTGCGGCGAACGCCATGCGATAGACACCGGGTTCATCGTCTTCAACGACTGGACCTACCCGAACTTCATTCGCTTGCTCGATCAGCTCCAGGTGGCTTCACAGCCAACCGAGATGAGCTTTTCTGTCCATGATCCGCTCACCGGGCTGGAATACAACGGTCACAACTTCAACACGTTGTTCGCTCAACGCCGTAATCTGGTCAGCCCACCGTTCTGGGCGATGCTGCGCGATATCCTGCGCTTCAACCGACAGGCACTGGCCGATCTGGACGCACGGCGGATCGATACCTCCACCACCCTGGGCGCCTACCTCCAGGCACAGGGCTATGGCCAGCGCTTCATCGAGCACTACATCGTGCCCATGGGGTCGGCGATCTGGTCGATGTCCCGGACGCAGATGCTGGGTTTCCCCCTGCAGTTCTTCGTGCGCTTCTGTCGCAACCACGGCTTGCTCTCGGTCAATCGACGTCCGCAGTGGCGGGTCGTCCAGGGTGGCTCGAGAAGTTACATCGCCCCTCTTTGCCGACCGTTCGCCGAACGTATTCGCCTGAACTGCAAGGTACATCGGGTCGGACGCGACGAGGGAGGCGTCACCCTGCTCAGCGCCGCCGGCACCGAACGCTTCGACTGTGTCGTCTTCGCCTGCCACAGCGATCAGGCACTGACGCTGCTGGAGGCTCCCAGCGTTGAAGAGCGCGCCGTGCTGGGCGCCATCGGCTATGCGCAGAACGACGTGGTACTGCACACCGATCAGCGCCTGCTGCCACAGCGAAAGAAGGCCTGGGCCAGCTGGAACTATCGACTGGGCGGCCCCGCGCACGCTCCAGCTGCGGTGACCTACAACATGAACATCCTGCAAGGTCTCCGGGCACCGGTGACGTTCTGCGTGAGCCTCAACCAGACCGCGCTCATCGACCCTGCACAGATCATCGCCCGCTTCTGCTACGCCCATCCGCAATACAGCCTCGCAGCGTCCGAAGCCCAGACGCGCCAAGCACGACTTCAGGGCTACCGGCACAGCTATTTCTGCGGCGCCTACTGGGGCAACGGCTTTCACGAAGACGGTGTGGTCAGCGCGCTGCAGGTGGCCCGTCACTTTGGAGAAACGCTGTGAGCAGTGGTCTTTGCCTGGGTTGGATCAGTCATCGCCGGCTGTCCCCGCGGTACCACACGTTCCGGTACCGCATCGGCATGTTCTATCTGGACCTGGACGAACAAGCCTGGCTGATGAGCCTCTCTCGCTGGCTGGGAAGCAGGCGCCTGTCGCCGCTGAACTGGCGCCAGACCGACTACTTGCCCGCGCTGACCCGTCAGGGGGAGCCGCTGGTCGAGGCTGCGCGCTATCTGGTTGAACAGGCAACGGGCCACAGGCCCGAAGGGCCGGTCCACCTGCTGACCCAATTGCGCTGCTGGGGGCTGTCTTTCAATCCGGTGAGTTTCTATTTCTGCCACGACCACCACGGGCGCCTGGCGGCGATCCTGTTGGAGGTGCGCAACACCCCATGGCATGAGCGGTTTCACTATGTGCTGCCGGTGCAAGGTTGCCTGGACAGGCCCTTTGCCATGGCCAAGGCCTTCCATGTATCGCCGTTCATGCCCCTGGACATGGACTACCGACTGAAGTTGTCCCTGAACCTCAAGTCGGTGCGCATCCACATGGAGAACTGGCAAGGCAGCCAAAAGGTATTCGAAGCCGATTTGGCCTTGCAGCGCGAACCCCTGGATCGCAAAGCGTTGCATCGATACCTGCTGGGTTTTCCCTGGATGAGCCTGCGCACTGTCTCGGCGATCTATTGGCAAGCCCTGCGCCTGTTGTTGAAGCGCACTCCTATTCATGACCACACCGCCAGCCGGGGCGACCTGGCGCTCGGCCAACCTTGCGAGGACCCTGATCATGTCGAATCCCACCCTGAGCGTTAGCAAGACCACGGTCCTGGCCCCCTTGCTCGGCGCGTTGGCCAGAACGGTGGTGCTCGCACAACTGGGCAAGCTCCGTCACGGCCATCTCCGGCTGCTTAGCCATGGACGGCAATGGAGCTTCGGAGAGGCCTCCAGCCCCTTGCAGGCCGAAGTGGAAGTACTCGATGACGCAACCTGGAGCCTGATCGCCGGTAACGGCTCGATCGGCGCGGGCGAAGCCTATATCCATGGTTACTGGCGCAGCCCGGACCTTGCGCGGGTGACCCGCCTGTTCGTGGCCAACCTGGACGTGCTGGACGCCCTCGAAGGGGGCCTTGCGCGGTTAGGGCGACCGGCCCTGCGGCTGCTGCACCGTTTGAACCGAAACAGCAGACGCGGAGCCCGACGCAACATCCTCGCCCACTACGACCTGGGCAACGCCCTGTTCGAACAATTACTGGACCCGACCATGATGTATTCGGCCGCTCAGTTCGAATACCCCGAGCAATCCCTGGAGCAGGCCCAGTTGCACAAGCTCGATCGCATCTGCCGGAAGCTGGAACTGCGTGCGCAGGATCACCTGCTGGAGATCGGCAGTGGCTGGGGCAGCCTGGCCATCCATGCCGCCACTCATTTCGGCTGCCGTGTGACCACCACAACCTTGTCGCAAGCGCAGTATGCCTATACGCAAGCGCGCGTGCAGGCCCTCGGACTGGAACAACAGATCACGGTCCTGTGCGATGACTATCGCGACCTCAAAGGTACCTTCGACAAGCTGGTGTCCATCGAAATGATCGAAGCGGTCGGCCACCGCTACCTGCCGGTTTATTTCCGCCAGTGTGCCGCATTGCTCAAGCCCGAAGGGCTGATGCTGTTGCAGGCGATCACCATCCGTGACCAGCGCTACGCCCAGGCTCGGCGCTCGGTGGACTTCATCCAGCGTTACATCTTTCCCGGCGGCGCCCTTCCCTCGCTGAGCGTGCTGCTGGACACCGCCAGCCGCCAGACTGCGCTCAACCTCGTGCATCTGGAAGACTTTGGCCTGGACTACGCCCGAACCCTGGAGCATTGGCACGACAACCTGCGCAAAAGCCGTACGCTGCTGGCCACGCAGGGCTATGACGATACGTTCCAGCGCCTGTGGGAGTTCTATCTGTGTTATTGCCAGGGCGGCTTCGAGGAACGAGCCATCGGCGTAGCGCAGTTGTTGTGGGCGGCGCCTCAGGCCCGACGTGCGCCCTTGCCCGCACTTCGATGATCAAGCGCTACGGGATGGTCGCCAATGCCCTATGGTTGCAGGCCGGCTGGTGGGTTTGCGTGCTGGGCGCCAAGGCCCCCGGGTGGTTGCTGATGGTGCCCATCGGGCTGGCCATTCACCTGTACCTGTGTCCGGACCTCAGCGCAGAGGTCAGAGCCGTAGCACGCACAGCGCTGGCAGGCTGTGTGCTCGATAGCGTACTGGGCGCAATGGAAGTGTTCAGGTTCGACGCATGGCCGCTACCCTTGTGGCTGGTGTTGCTGTGGCTGGTGCTGGCCAGTGGCTTGCGACACAGCCTGGCGTGGGCGGGCTGGCCATTCTGGCGCGGTGCGCTGGCCGGTGCATTGGGAGGTCCTTTGGCCTATCTGGGCGGAGCCCGTCTGGCCGAGGTCAGCTTGCCGCTGGGCCCTCTGGCAACAGGCCTTCTGCTGGCTCCGGTCTGGGCGCTGGCCCTACCGCTGCTGGTACGCATGGCGGCGTGGCGCTGATCGACGGCATCGCTGGGAGCAGTATCGCACCTGCTCCCAGCACCGGGACCAGCGCTTGCGCCAGTTGAACGGCCGGCCACAGACCACGCACACCTTGCTCGGCAACAAGCGCTTGTTCACAGGCTTTCCCCTGCATCGAGACGCGCCAGTAACGCCTGACCACGACGCCACACAGCCTCGCGCCGCGCCGGCGCCATGCCATCGAGGTTGCGGTAGACCAGCGCCAAGCGTGGGTTACGCGCGAGTTGAGCGCGATGACGGATGAGAAAGTGCCAGTACAACGCATTGAACGGGCAGGCATCAGCTTCTGTCGCCTGTTCGACCTTGTAGCTGCAGACCTTGCAATGATCGGACATCCGCTGGATGTAACGACCACTGGCACAGTAAGGCTTGGATCCCAGGTAGCCACCATCGGCGTGCATCACCATGCCCAGGGTGTTGGGCAGCTCGACCCAGTCGAACGCGTCCAGGTACACCGCCAGGTACCACTGGCAGATGGCTGCCGGCGCGATGCCTGCGAGCAGGGCGAAGTTGCCGGTCACCATCAGGCGCTGGATGTGGTGGGCATAGCCCAATTTCAGGGTCTGCTCGATGACCTGCGCCATGCACCGCATGCGGGTGCGTCCGGTCCAGTAGAAGTCCGGCAACGGCCGGGTGTTGTCCAAATGGTTGAGTTCAGCGTACGCCGGCATGCGTAACCAATAGATGCCTCGCACATATTCTCGCCAGCCGATCAACTGCCTTATGAAGCCTTCGGCGGCGTTCAACGGCACGCGCCCCTCCCGCCACGCGGTGTTCACGTCTTCGCATAGACGACGCACATCCAGCAACCCGATATTGAGGGCTGCGCTGATGCGGGCATGGAACAGGTAGGGTTCGCCCTCTGCCATGGCATCCTGATAGTCCCCAAAGGCCGCCAGGCCGTAGTCCAGAAAATGGCGCCACAGCTGTTGCGCCTGGTCATGGGTCACGGGGTAGTCGAAGCCGTCCACGGCGCCGTAATGGTCGCTGAAGTGTTGGCGAACCAAGGCCACGACCGCCGAAGTGATGGCGTCCTGCTCGAAGTGGGCCGGAAACGGCCCGCGCAATCCCCGTGGCAATGGCTTGCGATTGTGACCATCGAAATTCCAAGCGCCTCCAGCGGGGCTGCCGTCTGGCTCCAAGAGCAGGCCGCAGCGTTTGCGCATGCCCCGGTAGAAATGCTCCATGCGCAATCCAGAGCGTCCTTGGGCCCACCGCGCGAACGCTTCGCGTGAGCACAGAAAGCGGGTGTCGCGGTGCCACACCAGCGGAAGTCCGGCATCCCGTAGCGCCTGTTCCAGGCGCCACTCGCCACACTCGGTCACGTGTATTTGCGTCGCGCGCAACGATTGTCGCCAACGGTGCAGTTCACCGACGATGGTCCCGCTGTTGTCAGCCGCATCGAACGCCACGTAATGCACTTGCCAGCCACGCGCTCGCAAAGCGAGCGCAAAATGGCGCATGGCACTGAAAATGAACACGATCTTTTGGGGGTGATGCGGCACGTAGCGTGCCTCCTGCGCTACTTCCGCCATCAGGATCGCATCCTGGGCAGGATCCAGCGCGGCGAGGCTGGCCAGGTCGAATGACAGCTGATCACCCAGTACCAGCCCCAGGCGCATCGTCCGGGCTACCACTGGCTGGCCAAGGTCAGCGGCATCCGCAACGGCGCGACGGGGCCGTCCCTTTGACCGCACATTTCATCATGCACCACCTGCTGCACCAGCATGCACGGCACCGGCGGCAGGTTGGCCAGAAGCTCGCGCAACTCAGTGGTCGAACGCAATCGAATGGCCTGCCCGCCCGCATCGCTCAGGGTGACCGGGCTGGAGCCGGTCATCGCGCGCAGGACATAGAACCCGCCTTCGAGCGACAGCAGTTCAAGTGACTCGACCTCGCCGGCCGAGACCCGTTGGGTGAGTGTATTCAGGTTCATGGTGTGCCCTCCGGCAGACGGCGGAAGAACAGCGTGATCTGGCCGATCTCCACGCCCAGTTTGCTCATGCTCGAGCGGTTGATGAGGGTGTCGTCATCTATCAGGTACATCCAGTCGTCCAGGTCAACCTGCCAGTGCTTTCCATCGACGGGCAGATCGAGCTGGTAACGCCATCTCAGGGCATTGCCCGCCACTTCGCCGTGGGCTTGCCCGACCACATCCCCGGCTGTTCCGCGCCAGCGGCCAGGGCCGTCCGGCACCAACGTCCAGGTACGTTGCTGACGCGTGCCGTCGCTATAGAGAAAATGTTCGTCCAGAATCAGTCGCTCGCCGTCGCGACGGCTATCGATACGCACCTTGAAGCGCTTGACCACTTCTCCCGAACGCTTCTGGAACATCCCCCAAGCCTGTACCGGCCGCGAGAAGAAGGCCGCCAGGTCAAGGTGAGGTTGTTCGGCGGCATACCGCTCGACTCCGACGTTGCCACAACTGCCCAGCAGTAGGCAGGTGCTCAGCAATAGCACTCTGTACATGTTCAGTTTCCTCGGTCGTCACCGGCCAGGCCGAGCAGGCGCTGACGCAATTGAGGGTCCCGGGCTCGCGGATCCAGCCAGATAGCGAAGAACGCCCGGGCGAACGTCGGATCGGCAACCTCACGACTGAGCCGCCCGTCGACGTAGAAGCGGCAGCCCTCCCGCGGCAAGTACACCCCCGTGATGCGCATGCCCGGGCGCACATCCACGAAGGCCGCCGCCATGGTTTCGGACCAGGCGGTGATCTGCCGGGCCGTCACACTGCCGCCTCCCAGGCGACGCATTTCCTGAAGGCTCGCCTGCACCAGCGTGTCCCGAGATAGAGAGCGGTGGTAGGTCAACTCCAGGGCGAAGGGCTGGCTCCAGTTCTGCACCGGTCCGACGGCCCAGAGCCGAGCGCTGTACAGGCGCAGACCGAACCAGGTGAAATCCCCCTCGCCAAGCCGCTGCGCACCCGGCAGCGCCGTTCGCCAGTCCGCAGAGACCGACGGCATCGTGCCTAGCAGCAAACAGAGACAGACCATCCGAACCAGGTAAGCCATGACGAACCTGTGGTGCCAAATATCTATACAAAGATTAGTTTTATGTACAATTTAATTCAACCGATGTACAGATATTTCGGATCAGATGAAAGGCCCGCATGACCGCCCTACCCCTTGGCAACAAGCGGCCGTGACCTTGAGAATGCGGCCCTCAGCTCACCGAGAAGGAAACTTTGATGTTGTACGTAGTCATGCTCGGAGGTCGCCACCCACGCGCCAGCATCGAGGTGCACGATGTGGTGTTTGCCCAGGCACAGACCCTGGAGCAGACCTACCCGCAATTGCGTCAGGGCTGGTTCGGCAGCCGCGCGGGGCTGCATATCGACGGCTGGCTGGAAGTCGATGGCATCGATGCCTACCGCGTCGAGTTCAGCCACATGGCGCCTGGGCCAGACGACCCAAGGCTGTTTTTCATCAACCTCGGCGGTTACGAGCCAGCGGTCTTCGGTGAAGCGCACCGCTACCTTCTGGTGGTCGCTCGGAACAAGCAACAGGCGCGGCAACTGGGCAAGCAGCGCCTGCGGGCCGACTGGCTCAAGCCCCACACCGACGCGGTACTCGAAGTGGATGATTGCCTGCCGATCGACTGTGTGAATGGCCGTTACGTGCACCTGGTCGAAGGCGCGCACCGCGGGATCGGTCAACACAGCGACTATGTACTGCTCTGAAGCCGTCTACCTGCCTGCGTCTACAAAGCGATACATAAAGACCGATCCCAGACACATCTGAGATAAACACTTCGGACATCCTGGCTCCGGACTGCGGTGGCACCCTGCACGCCGCCCCCACGACGGAGTTTGCCATGCACCTTCATGCTCAACCTGCCGGCCTGCATGGCTGGCGACTGTTCTGTGTGCTGTCTGTTTCAGTTCTGATCATCACAGCGTTGGCGCTGATGGCCCAATCGCACTTGCTAGAGGCCTTACGCAGTGCGATCCGGGTGACGGCGCGCACGTCGTTTATGCTGTTTCTGGCGACCTTCCTGGCCTCCTCGCTGGCGGCCCTGGTGCCCAGCGCCTTCACTCGCGGGCTACTGCGCGAGCGACGGTTTCTCGGATTGGCTTTTGCCTTTTCCCACGCGGTGCATGCGGTGCTGATCATCGCGTACGCCAAGTTGTTCCCCGACACCTTCTGGCAGGGTCGCTCTGCCGTGGCCAATATCCCCGGCTCGGTCGGCTACTTCTTCATCGTCCTGCTGACCCTCACCTCGTTTCCCGCAGCCGTCCGGTTGCTCGGCGCGCGCACCTGGAAGACGCTGCACAGCACCGGCACATGGGTGATCGCGGGAATTTTCGTCCTGTCGTTCTACAAACGCATTCCCATGGGGTCCTGGTATCCGTTGGCATTCGCGCTGATTTTCAGCGCCATCGTCTTCAAGCTCACGGCCAAACTGGCCGCGCGTCTGCGTCGCAGTGCGCGCACCGAGGTCAGGGCCTGATCGCGTCAGCCAAGCCCAGGTCATCTGCGCTGGCATGAAGCATCGGCCTGACCTGGGAAACCCACGGCGCCAGCAGCGCCATGGTGTTGTCGATCGATGACCAACGCTCCCAGCCTGTTGCGCGAGCGCAGGAAGGCCGCCCTGCTCAAAAGCCTCTCGACGGGCACATCACCGATTCGTCTCCACGGCGCTGGGCAAGCTGTATTGGCAGGCCAAAGGCAATCCCGTTACCGAATCCATCCCTTGATGCCCAGGCGGGACAGTCGCTTTATCGGGCTGCCCCGCCAGTAACAGCCAAGCGCTACAAGCCCAGTTCACTCAAGCCTGGATGGTCGTCCGGACGTCGCCCCAGAGGCCAACGGTATTTGCGCTCCTGCTCGGTGATCGGCAGGTCATTGATACTGGCAAAGCGCCGCTGCATTAGGCCGTTCGGGCCGAACTCCCAGTTTTCATTGCCATAGGAGCGGAACCAATTGCCTGAATCATCGTGCCATTCATAGGCAAAACGCACGGCGATCCGGTTATCGGCGAATGTCCAGAGTTCCTTGATCAGGCGGTAATCCAACTCCCTGCGCCATTTGC
Organism: Pseudomonas sp. PKS; assembly: GCF_051913525.1. Lineage (NCBI taxonomy): Bacteria > Pseudomonadati > Pseudomonadota > Gammaproteobacteria > Pseudomonadales > Pseudomonadaceae > Pseudomonas > Pseudomonas sp. PKS. The sequence goes on from NZ_JBEGDO010000001.1 coordinate 357,924, forward strand.
GCTCGAGAAACGCCTGAGCCTGGTCGCGCCCTTCGATGAACTCGCTGCGGTTGCGCCAGTAGGTGTCCTCGGTATAGGCCAGCACCACTTTCGCAGGGTCGCGCGTATTCCAACCGTCCTCGGCGCGTCGGACTTTCTCGATGGCGGTTTCCAGAGTGAAAGGCGGCAAGGGTGGGCGTGATGACTCGCTCATTTGATGACCTCCAGAGGCGTTCAGAGGCCTTAAGCTATAGCTCAAATGGGCGACGCGTGGAGGCCGCGTCGTGCGTGCCCTCGCGTAGTTGGTCGCCTCAGCGAATCGTCAGCCTACCCTGCGACACAACGGCTCGCACCTACCCCAGGGGTTAACCCTTCGACGGGATAGGAAAGCATTCAGCACGCGCCTACATTCGCCCTACCCCTTTGCAGCGCGATAACAAGGATTACAAATGCAGCTCGAACGTTTTCCCACTGTCGGCCGTCGCCTGGCCATGCTTGGCCTGGCCGGGCTTCTCAGCCTCGACGCCGTCGCCGCCGGTGCACCCACCGTGCATTTCTACAACTGGTCCGACTTCCTGGCACCGGAAACGCCCAAGGCCTTCGAGCAGGCCACCGGCACGACCTTGGTGCAGGATGCCTTCGACAACGCCGAAGTCATGGAAAGCAAGCTGATGGCCGGTCACAGCGGGTATGACGTGGTGATGGTGCCCGATGACCTGCTGCCCAACTTCATCAAGGCCGGCGTGCTCGCGCCGCTGGACCTAGCCCAGTTGGGCAACCGCTCGCACCTGGACGAGCAGGTGCTGCGCAAGCTCGCCGTCAACGACCCGGGCAACCGCTATGCCGTGCCCTACATGTGGGGCACCACTGGCATCGGCTATGACAAGGCCAAGGTGACCAAGCTGCTGGGCAAGGACGCGCCGGTGGACTCTTGGGACCTGGTGCTGCGCAAGGAGAACATCGAAAAGCTCAGCGCCTGTGGCGTGGCCATGCTCGATGCGCCGGTGGAGATCCTGCCGATCGCCCTGCACTACCTGGGCTTGCCCGCCAACAGCCGTAACCCGGACGACTACCGCAAGGCCGAGGAACTGCTGCAGGGCATCCGCCCGTATGTGCGCTATTTCGATTCGTCGAAATTCACCACGGACCTGGCCAATGGCGACATTTGCGTGGTGGTGGGCTGGGGCGGTTCGGTGTACAGCGCCAAGCAGGCGGCCGAGCGGGCCAACAATGGCGTGCAGGTGACCTACAGCATCCCCCGCGAAGGCGCGCCCATGTGGATCAACAACATGGTGGTGCTCAAGGACGCCCCGCACCCCGAACAGGGGCATGCCTTCATCAACTACATGATGCGCCCGGAGGTAGTGGCCAAGTCATCCGACTACGTGGGCTACCCCAACGGCAACAAGGACGCATTGCCCCTGGTCGAACCAAGGCTGTTGAAAGACCCGGCGGTCTATCCACCGACCGAGGTGATGGGCACGTTGTTCACCCTGGAGACGTTGCCGCTCAAATATGAACGGATGCGTACACGGACCTGGAGCAAGATCAAGAACGGGACCTGATGCGAATCCGCAGGGCAACGCCGTCCCTGTAAGAGCGGCTTGAGCCGCGCCCCGGTGAAAGGGCCGCAGCGCGGCCCCGAGGGCTCAGATACCGTCGCGCGCCAGGTCCATCGCGAAGTAGGTCAGGATCAAGTCCGCACCGGCACGCTTGATCGAGCCGATGCTCTCACGCACCACACGGGCTTCGTCGATGGCACCGGCCAGGCCACCGAACTTGATCATCGCGTACTCGCCGCTGACCTGATACGCCGCCAACGGCAGGCGCGAGGCAGCGCGGATGTCGGCGATCACATCCAGGTAGGCACCGGCCGGCTTGACCATCAGCACATCCGCTCCTTCCTGCTCGTCGAGCAGCGACTCGCGTACGGCCTCGCGGCGGTTCATCGGGTTCATCTGGTAGCTCTTGCGGTCACCCTTGAGCGCGGTGCCGCCGGCCTCGCGGAACGGGCCGTAGAGCGAGGAAGCGAACTTGGTCGAGTAAGCCATGATCGCGGTGTCATGGAAGCCTGCGCCGTCCAGGGCGCTGCGGATCGCCTGGACCTGGCCGTCCATCGCCGCCGACGGGGCGATGAAGTCGGCACCGGCCGCCGCGGCCACCACCGCCTGCTTGCCCAGGTTGGCCAGGGTGGCATCGTTGTCCACGCCGTGATCGTGCAGCACGCCGCAATGGCCGTGGCTGGTGTATTCGCAGAAGCAGGTGTCGGACATCACCACCATTTCCGGCACGGTGTCCTTGCAGATGCGCGCCATGCGCGCCACCAGGCCGTTCTCGTTCCAGGTGTCGCTGCCCGTGGCATCCAGGTGATGCGAAACGCCGAAGGTCATCACCGACTTGATACCGGCACGGGCATAACGCTCGATTTCACGGGCGAGCATCTTCTCAGGGATGCGGTTGACGCCCGGCATGCTGGTGATCGGGACGAAATCATCGATACCCTCCTCGACGAAGATCGGCAGGATCAAATCGTCAAGGCGAAATTCGGTCTCCTGGAACAGCGTACGCAGGGATTCGTTCTGCCGCAGGCGACGAGGGCGGACAGTGGGGAAGTTCGACATTGGAGCTCCAGACAGTTTTGCTTGCTGCCACCTTAAGTCGTAGGGCCGCCACTGAAAAGTCTTGACGCAAAGAATATCTGTTGCGCGCCGGGCAACAAACCGGGGCAGACGGCCTGCGCCGCCCTCCCCGGCATCCGCTCAGCGACAATCGGTCGCAATCATTTGGCCAGCGGGTACAGCGCCTCGTCGAATTGCGAAAGCTTGGGGAACTCAAGCGGCAGGTCGTCCGACAGGTGCTCCAGGCGCTGCTGGTAGTCGCGCAAAAAGCCCTTGCGTGCCTCATCGCTGATATAAGGCACGTGCCAGGCCACGAACGGCGGCAGCACCTCCAGCCCCACGTACGCCAGAGTGCCGCGCAGGATCGGCCGCAGCATGTCCTCCAGCGGCCCGTGGATCGCCCCTTCGCCGAACATGTGCTCGCGCCCGCCGAGGGTCACGGTGACCAGGGCCTTCTTGCCCACCAGCCCGCCCTGGTCATAGAAGCGCTTGCCGCCGTAGCACACGCCGGACACCAGCACCCGGTCGATCCAGCCCTTGAGCATGGCCGGCGCCGAGAACCAGAAGATCGGGAAGTTGAGCACCAGCAGGTCTGCCCACAGCAGTTTGTCCAGCTCGGCCTGGATATCCGGGGCGATGGAGCCACTCTTGACGCCCAGACGCTGCTCCAAGGCATAGACCAGGTAGTCGGGGTTTTCGCGCTTGCCGAAGTCCTCGGCGCTGGCCACCGGGTTCCAGCCCATCGCGTACAGGTCGCTGACCTGCACCTGATGCCCCTGGGCCTTGAAGGTTTCCACCGCCTGGTCACGCAGGGCGGCGGTGAAGGATTGCGGCTCGGGATGAGCGTGGACGATCAGTACATTCATGAAGGTTGTCCTTGCACAGATTGCAGGTTGGAGTGTCCGGCGCGGCGGGCCAACAGACGGTCGAGCCAGTCAGGGTCCATTTCCGGTTCGGAGGAGAACAGCAGCCCGGTGTAGTCGCGGTACGGCGGCGAGAAGATGGCCTCGCGACTGCCGTGATCGACCACCCGGCCACGCTGCATCACCATCACTTCGTCGGCAATGGCGCGTACCGTGGCCACGTCGTGGGTGATGAACAAGTAGGAAACGCCCAGTTGCCGCTGGATGCGATCAAGCAGCTTGAGCACGCCCTCGGCCACCAGTTGATCGAGGGCCGAGGTAACTTCGTCGCAGATGATCAGCTCAGGCTCGGCCGCCAGGGCCCGGGCGATGCAGATGCGCTGCTTCTGTCCGCCGGATAGCTCGCGGGGCTGGCGGTCCATGTACTTGGCCGGGTCCAGCTCGATCATCTCCAGCAGTTCGGCCACGCGCTGGCGCAAGGCCTTGCCCTTGAGGCCTAGGTAAAAGGTCAGCGGACGGCCGATGATGTCGACGATGCGCTGGCGGGGATTCAAGGCGGTATCGGGGATCTGGTAGATCATCTGGATCCGCCGCAACTGCTCCTTGCTGCGCTGGCGATAGTCCGCTGGCAACGCCTTGCCGTCGTACAGCACTTGCCCGCTGCTGGCTGGCAACAGGCCGGTGATCAGCCGTGCGGTGGTGCTCTTGCCACTGCCAGACTCGCCGATCACCGCCAGGGTCTGGCCCCGATGCAGCGTGAGCGACACCTCATGCAGCACCGGCTGGGCGCCGTAGCTGGCGTTGGCCTTGCGCACCTCCAGCAAGGGCTGGGCCTGGGGCGGACGCGCTTTGGGCTGGGTGTGGAAACTGCGCACCGCCCACAGCGAGCGGGTGTAGTCCTGGGTGGGGGTTTGCAGCATGGTGCGGGTCTGGGCCTCTTCCACCAGGCTGCCGTGACGCAACACCATGATGCGATCGGCGATCTGAGCCACCAGCGCCAGATCATGACTGATGTACAGCGCGGCGCTGCCATAGGTGCGCACGGCATCGCGAATGGCCGTCAGCACTTCGATCTGGGTGGTGACGTCCAGGGCCGTGGTGGGCTCGTCGAACACGATCAGGTCCGGATGACAGGCCATGGCCATGGCGGTCATCACCCGCTGCAGTTGACCACCGGAGACCTGGTGCGGGTAGCGTTGACCGATGCGCTCAGGGTCCGGCAGGCGCAGCACCCGGTAAAGCTCCACCGCTTCGGCCTCGGCTTTGGCCCGGTCGATTCCGCCGTTCTTCACCGCCGTCTCGATGTGCTGGTCGATCAAACGATGGGCCGGGTTGAACGATGCCGCTGCGCTCTGCGCCACATAGGCGATGCGCAAGCCGCGCAGACGACGCAGGGTCTCGGGCGCGGCGCCCACCAGTTCCTGGCCATCGAAACGCACCGAGCCGCCGCTGATGCGACAGCCGTCGCGCACATAGCCCATGGCCGCCAGGCCCAGGGTCGACTTGCCCGCCCCCGACTCACCGATCAGCCCCAGCACCTCGCCTCGCGCCAGGGTCAGGTCGATGCCCTTGATCAGCGGGTGCCAGGCATCGTCGTGGTGGCCGTCGATGCGCAGATTACGAATTTCCAGCAATGGTTGGCTCATGTTCAGCACTCCTTGAGGCCACTGGCCGTGTGCAGCACCCAGTCCACGACGAAGTTCACGCTGACGGTGATCAGCGCCACGGCCAGCGCCGGCAACAGCGGGCTGACGTCACCGAAGGTGATCAGCACGGCGTTGTCACGCACCATGCTGCCCCAGTCGGCGGTCGGCGGCTGGATACCCAGGCCCAGGAACGACAAAGCACTGATGAACAGAAAGACAAAACAGAAGCGCAGGCCGAACTCGGCGATCAACGGCGCTGCGGCATTGGGCAGCACCTCGCGGCTGACCAGCCACCACAACCCCTCCCCGCGCAGACGCGCGGCCTCGACGAAGTCCTGTACCACCACCGTCATCGCCACCGCCCGTGCCAGGCGGAACACCCGGGTGGCATCGAGCAGTGCGATCACCAGCACCAACGAGGTGGCCGTGGTGCCGACCACGCTCAGGATCAGCAAGGCGAAGATCAGCTGCGGGATGGCCATCAGGATATCCACCAGGCGCGACAGCCCCTGGTCGATCCAGCCGCCCTTGATCGCCGCCACCAGGCCGCAGAAGCCGCCCACGGCAAAGGCCAGGGCGGTGGTCAGAAAAGCGATCCCCAAGGTATTGCGGGCGCCGTAGACCAGACGGCTGAACATGTCGCGACCCAGGTTGTCGGTGCCCAGCAGGAACTGCCCGCCCCAGGGCGCGAAGCCCTCGCCCACCACCTCGGTCTCGCCGAATGGCGCCAGTACCGGTGCAAACAGCGCCACCAGCACATACAGGACGATCACCAGCAAACCGAACTTGGCGCTCAGCGGCGCACGCTGCAATTGCTTGAACAGGCTCATCGGCTACCCCTTCGGATGCATCAGGCGCGGATTGCTGGCGATCGACAGCACATCGGCACTGGTGTTGAGCAGAATGTAGGTGGCGGCGAAGATCAGGCTGCAGGCCTGCACCACCGGGATGTCGCGCTTGGCGACAGAATCCACCAGCAGTTGGCCCAGGCCTGGGTAGACGAACACCACCTCGACCACCACCACCCCTACCACCAGATACGCCAGGTTCAACGCCACCACGTTGATGATTGGCGCCAAGGCGTTGGGCAAGGCATGGCGGAAGATGATCCGCGCTGGCGAGATGCCCTTGAGCCGCGCCATCTCGATGTAGGGGCTGGCCAGCAGGTTGATCAGCGACGCGCGGGTCATGCGCATCATCTGCGCGACCACCACCAGGGCCAGGGTCAGCACCGGCAGCAAAGAGCGCTCCAGCACTTCGCCCAAGGAGGCATCAGGCGACAGGTTGGAGATGCTCGGCAGCCAGGCCAGCTTCACCGCGAACACCAAGATCAGGATGTAGGCGACGAAGAACTCCGGAAACGACACCGCCGTCAACGCACTGGTGTTGAGCAGCCGGTCGAACCAGCTGTTGCGGTACAGCGCCGCCAGCATGCCCAGCAGCAAGGCCAGCGGCACCGAGACCAGCGCCGCCAGCAGCGCCAGGCTGAAGGTGTTGCCCAGTCGCGCGCCGATCAGCTCGGCGATCGGCCGCTGGTTGGCCAGCGACACACCCAGATCGCCATGCAGCAGTTGCCAGGCCCAGTGACCGAAGCGGCTCCAGGCTGGCATGTCCAGCCCCAGTTGCGCCCGCAGCGCGGCGACGGTTTCTGGGGTGGCCGACTGGCCGAGCATGGCTTGGGCGACATCGCCAGGCAGCATGCCCACGGCCAGGAAGATGATCACCGAGACGGCCAGCAGCGACAGCAGGCCCAGGGCCAGGCGTCGCGCAAGTAATGAACCAAGACTATTCACCATGGGCTCCTCGTGCAGTGACGAAAGGGATCAGGCCTGCCACCAGCGCTCGATCAGCCGCAGGCCATCGAGTTCGCCATAGGGCGCGGTGACCCCGCCGTGGGTGACCCGACGCGACCGTGCCGCCACCGAGCTTGCGAACAGCGGCACGATGGCGCCGCCGTCGTCACGGCACAGGGCCTGCATTTCGTTGTACATCTCCTGACGCAGCGGCGCGTTCATCTCGCCACGGGCGGCATTGAGCAGCTGGTTGAAGCGGGCGTTGTCCCAGTGCGTCTCGTTCCAGGCTGCGCCCTTGGCATAGCCGATGCTGAACATGCGGTCGGCGGTCAGGCTGCTGTACCAGAACGAAGTGGTGAACGGCTGCTTCATCCATACGTTGGTGAAGAAACCGTCGGCCGGTTCGCGCACCACATCGATGTCGATACCCGCCTTGCGCGCCTGCTCCTTGAACAGCACCGAAGCGTCCACCGCGCCGGTATAGGCGGCGTCCGAAGCCTGCAAACGCACCTTGAGCGCGTCCAGCCCAGCCTGGCGCAGATGGAAGCGGGCTTTGTCCGGGTCGTAGGCGCGTTGCTCGAGCGCCGGGTTGATGAAGCGGCTGCCCGGCTGGATCGGATGGTCGTTGCCGATCTGGCCGTAGCCATGCAGCACCGAGGTCAGCAAGGCCTGGCGGTCGATGGCGTACTTGAGCGCCAGGCGCACGTCGTTGTTCTGGAACTGCGTACTGTCGCAGAGCATGGGGAAGGTGTAGTGCTGGGCGCCTTTGGTCTCTTCGATCACCAACTGTGGGTTGCGCTTGAGCAGCGCCACGGTCTTGAGATCGACCTTGTTGATTACATCCACCTGGCCGGTGACCAGGGCGTTGACCCGCGCGGCGCCATCGGCGATGGCCAGCAGTTCGGCGCTGGCAAAATGCGCACGGCCGGGCTTCCAGTAGTTCGGGTTGCGCTCCAAGTCCATGCGCACGCCCGGCTCGAAGCGCTTGAGACGGTAGCCGCCGGTGCCGTTGCCAGAGCGCCAGTCGGCCACACCGTCCTTGGCCGGCATGATCACCAGATGGTAATCGGCGACCACATAGGCGAAATCGGCATTGCCCGAATGCAGCTCGAACACCACGGTGTCGTTGCCCTGGGCGCGGACCTGGGCGACATCGCCGAGCACGGTCTTGGCCGCCGAGGTGGATTTCTCGCCCAGGTGGTGCTGGATCGAGGCGACCACGTCGTTGGCGTCCAGGGTCTTGCCATCGTGGAAGGTGACGCCCTGGCGCAGGGTGAAGGTCCAGACCTTGGCGTCGGGGCTGGAATCCCAGCGCTCGGCCAACTCTGGAATCGCCGTGCCGTCGACACTGATTTCGCTCAGGGTGTTGTATACGGCCGAGAAGCCGACAAACGTGAACGTGTCGCTCCACGAACCCGGGTCTCCGGAGTCAGTGGTGCTGCCGCCCGCCAGGCCCATGCGCAGGACGCCACCCGCCTTGGGGGTGCCCTCCTCGGCCCAGCCCGACATCGGCAGGCCCAGCGAGAAGGCGCCGGCGAAGGTAGCCGCCGCCGCGCTGTACTTGAGGAAATCCCGACGCGGCAGACCGCTGTCGGGCATCGCTTGAGTGATCTTGTTCTTGTTATCGCTCATGGCATCGCCTCTGTTGAACCGCCAGGAAAGGTCTTGTTCGCCCGACGACCAAATATTTGTAATTGTCATCGTGACAAATACATTAGACTCAATGCCACGCCCTGCCAAGTGAGATTTTCACAGGGGTGTAGACTTCGGTTTTTTATCCAGGGACCTTTGCCGATGAGCCAGTCGACTCGCCTGATCACCGCCTCGTACATCCTCTCGTTCGTGGCCGCCAACGCACCGCAGAAACTGCGTACGGAGACCATCGCCAAGTGGGTCAAGGTCCATCCGGCACGCGTGCGCAGCCTGGCCTCGCAACTGGTCAAGGCTGACATTCTCAAGTCCTGGCGTGGCGCTCATGGCGGCCTGACCCTGGCCCGTCCGGCCAGCGAAATCACCCTGCGCGAGGTGTACGACGCGGTGCAGGAAAGCTCATTGATCGCCGAGAAGATCGACAACCCGTTTTCCGGGATGGAGGATCACTGCAAGGTGTACGAGGTGTTCACCCGTCTGTTCGCCATGCTCGAGGCGAACATGCGCCTGGACCTAGGAGCGATCACGGCCGATCAGTTGTTCGTGGCGTTCGACAGGCCGGTGGAGGATGTGGCGGCGCAGTGACCCTTCCCTTCGCGCCGTCCTCTTCGCGGGTGAACCCGCTCCCACAGTTCACCATTGCCCTAAAGCAGCGAGGTTGCTGTGGGAGCGGGTTTACCCGCGAATGGGCTGCACAGCAGCCCTCCGGTCTCAGAGCTGAACCGCCTTCATCTCGACGAACTCAGCCAACCCCTCCTCGCCCCACTCGCGCCCGTTCCCGGACTGTTTGTAGCCGCCAAACGGTGCCCGGTAGTTGAACCCGCCACCGTTGACGAAGCACTGCCCGGCACGCATCTGTCGGGCCAAGGCCAGCCCACGCTCGCGATTGCCTGCCCACACTGCGCTGGACAAGCCAAACGGCGAGTCGTTGGCCATCGAAATGGCCTGCTGCTCACCGGCATACGGGATCAGGCACAGTACCGGCCCGAAGATCTCCTCCTGGGCAATGCGCATGCGGTTGTCGACATCGGCGAACAGCGTCGGCGCAACGTAGAATCCGCGCTCGAACCCAGGCGCCGAATCACCACCGCACAGCAATCGCGCGCCCTCCTCCTGCCCTAGGCGGATGTAGTCGAGCACCGTGCGCCGCTGCCCCGCCGAACACATCGGCCCCAGAAAACTCTGCGGATCACGCGGATCGCCCATGACCAGCGCACGCGTCTCGGCCACGGCGATCTCCAGGGCCTCAGCGTAGCGCTCGGCCGGCAGCAACATGCGGGTCAGTGCGGTGCAGGTCTGCCCGGAGTTGATCATCACGTCCTGCACGCCATGGCGCACCGCCGTTTCCAGGTCGGCATCGGCGGTGATCAGCAGTGGTGACTTACCGCCCAGTTCGAGGCACACCCGTTTGACCGTCGGCGCCGCCGCCTGGGACACCCGCACCCCAGCGCCGGTAGAGCCGGTGAACGACACCATGTCCACCTGCGGATGCCGCGCCAGCGCTTCGCCCACCTTCGACCCCGGCCCGCTGACCAGGTTGAACACCCCGGCAGGCAAGCCGATGGCGTCGATCATCTCAGCCAGCAAGAAGGCGTGCAGCGGCGTCTCCTGGCTCGGCTTGACCACCACCGTGCACCCGGCAGCCAAGGCCGGTGCCAGCTTGCCGATCATCTGGTGCAGCGGGTAGTTCCACGGGTTGATGAAGGCACACACGCCCACCGCCTCGCGGTACACCAGCGAGTTGCCGACTTCACGCACCTCATCCATCAAGCCAGCCAGTTCGACATACTGCTCCAGCCCTTCGATAGGCCCGTCGACCTGCACCATCTGGCACCACTGCACCGGCATGCCCAGTTCGCTGGTGATCACATCGGCCATTTCTCCGGCCCGCGCACGCAATTGCTCGGCCAAGGCACGGATATAGCCAGCGCGCCGACTCGATGGTGTGCGCGACCAGTCAGCGAACGCCCTTCGCGCCGCACTCACCGCCCGCTCCACATCCTGCTCGTCGCCCAGCGGCACGCGGCCGATGGCAATTTCGCTGGCCGGGTCGATGACCTCGGCCATGCCCTGCCCGCTCGGCACCTGCCAGGCGCCGTCGATGTACAGCCGCGCGTACTCACGCATGGGTCTGCTCCTTCATCAGTTCGGCGGCGCACCGGGCAATGCGTCGGCACGCTTCTTCCAGCGCCTGTGCACCGACCACCAGGCCAAGGCGGATATGCCCGGCAGCGCTCGGGCCGAAGGCCTCGCCCGCCAGTACCGATACGCCCTGGCTGTCCAGCAGGCGGTCGGCGAAGGCCTGGGCACTGAGGCCGGTTTCACGGATATCGACCATCACGAACATGCCGCCATCGGGCTTGAGCGCCTTGATGCCCGGGCAGCCAGCCAGGCGCTCGCAGACCAGGTCACGGCGCTGGCGGTACGCCAGGCGCATCGCCTCGAGCTCCGGCAGCTGTTGCTCCAGTGCCGCCACCGCAGCGTCCTGGATGAAGTCGGGCGAGCCGTAGAGCATGCACAGGGCAAGATTTTCCAGATGGCCCGCCAGCGCGGTCGAACCCACCACCCAGCCCACCCGCCAACCGGTCATCGCATGGGACTTGGACAGGCTGTTGAGGGTCGCCGTGCGTTCGGCCATGCCCGGCAGGCTGCCGGGGCTGACATGCTCGCCGTCATACAAAAGCTCGCTGTACACCTCATCGGAGATCAGCCACAGGTCATGGGCGATGCACAGCTCCGCCAGCGCCTCCCAGGTGGCGCGCGGCAGGCTCGCGCCCGAAGGGTTGTGCGGGCTGTTCAGCGCCAAGGCGCGGGTACGCGGAGTGATGCGTGCCGCCACATCCTCGGGGCACACGCGGAACCCGTTCTCAGGCTTGACCGGCACCGGTACCACGGTCGCGCCACAGGCACCGAACACGGCCTCGTAGGTCACGTACATGGGTTCGGCGACGATTACCTCGTCGCCTGGATCGAGCACGCACTGGGCCACGCAGAACAACGCGCACTGCGCACCGGCCAGCACCGTGACCTGGTCGGCGCTCACCGCCTGGCCGCTGCGTTGCTGGTGGCGGCGGGCAATGGCTTGGCGCAGGGCCAGCTTGCCGCGTACATCCGAATAATGAGTGTGGCCATCGCGCAGGCTGTCGATGGCCGCCTCGACGATGGGCGCCGGGGTGTCGAAATCCGGATCTCCCACCGACAGCAGCAGGACGTCCTTGCCCTCGGCCTGCATCGCCAGGGCGCGGTAGTGGATGTCCCAGGCAGCAGCGCCGTCGCCGGCGATGCGTTGGGTCAGCTTGGCAAAGCGCATGAGCGTCTCCTATGAGGGCGTCAGTCGACGAGGATCTTCGGGTTGGCGCTGCCCCAGACCGTGTAGAGGTCGGCCAGTAGCGCGTCGTTGATTTCTTCCATTTCGCTCTGGGTGATTTCACCGCCAGCCTGCTTGCCGAACAGCACCACCTCGTTGCCGTTCTTCACGTCAGGGAAGTCGGTGACATCCACCATCAGGGTGTTCATCGACACCTTGCCCACCACCGGCACGCGGTGACCGTTGATCAGCACATGGCCTTTATTGGTGAACACCCGGCGATAGCCATCGGAGTAGCCGACGGTGATGTTGGCCAGCCGCGAGTCACGGCTCAGGGTGAAGGTGCGGTCGTAGCCGACGGTATTGCCGGCCGGGTAGCTGTGCACGGCCGCAACGCGGGATTTGAACTGCATGGCCCGGCGGTACTCGGTGCGGCTCGGTACGGTGTCGCCGAACAGCGCGCCGCCGGTACGTACCATGTCCAGGCGGGCCTCGGGTACCTCCAGGGTGGCGAAGGAGTTGGCCGCGTGCAGGGTCAGCTTGCGGCGGTCGAGCTTGGCATGCTTGATCAGCCAGTCGCTCTGCTCCTTGAAGGCGGCCAGGCCCTTGCGCACGTCGTCCTTGTCTTCGACGGCGAAGTGGGTCATCAGCGCGACCAGCTCCAGGTTCGGCTGCTCGGCGATTTCCAGTGCTTCGCCACGGCCCGACCAACTGGCCATTTCCACGCCGTTGCGGCTCATGCCGCTGGAGTTCAGGGCCAGGTGGATGCGCAGGGTCTTGCCGTGGCGCTGGGCGATCGCCGCCACCTGGCGGGCGAACTCGGCGCTGCCGACCAACTCGTCCATGTTGTACTGCAAGGCGTCTTCCACCTCGCTCACGCTGGCCAGGCGCACCCGCACCAGTTGCCCCTTGAAGCCGCTGGCACGGACCACACGAGCTTCCTCGTTGCTCGCCACCGCCACGCACGGCACATCCAGGGCGATGATCGAGGGCATTACCAGGCCGATGCCATGGCCATAGGCGTCAGCCTTGAGCACCGCGCACAGCTTGGATTTACCGTTCAGTTCTGCCTGCAGGGTCCGGATGTTGTGCTCGATGGCGCTCTTGCTGATTTCGACCCAGGCGTTACTGTTCTGGATGGTCAGGACGTTGATGCCGTTGTCCATCGACAACGGCGGTGCGGCATACAGCGGGGCCTGGGCGGCCAGCAGGGCCAGGGAGGCGGCAAGAAGGGTACGACGGAATGGCATCATGCTTGTTCTCTATTTGTTGTCCTGAAGGTGCGATCAACGGGCACAGGCGTGCTTGAGTTCGATGAAAGTCACGCCTGGCGTGGCAAATCCGTTGACCAGATCCGATTGCAGCTCGTCCAGACTGCGCGGCTGGCGCACGGCGCAACCAAAGGCGCGGGCCAGGCCGATGAAGTCCGGGTTGCGTGGCAACACGCCAATCGGTTCGATGTCCAGGCCAAGCATGTCGTCACGAATCTGCCCCAAGGCGTCGTTGTTCCACAGCAGCACTACCAGCGGACGGTCGATCTCTTCGACGGCGGTGGCCAGTTCCTGGGCGGTATAGAGGAAGCCGCCGTCGCCCACCAGCACCAGGCCGGGGCGGTCTTCGGTGGCGAACATACCGCCGATGCCGGCCGGCAGGCCGTAGCCCAGGGTGCCGTAGCCGGTCGGGTGCAGCCAGCTGCGCGGTGCCCGGCTGGTGAAGGCGTAGTTGCCGGTGTAGGCGAGTTGGGTCATGTCGGTGCTGATGAAGGCGTTTTCCGGTAGTACGGCGGCGATGCGGTCGAGGATCGCCTGGTGAATCGCCTGCAGCGGCGCATGCCCTGCCCGGATCGCCTGGCGCAGGCTACTGACGGCCTCGATGGCGGCACCGGCATCGCGGGTGGCCTGCGGCAGATGCTCCAGCAGGCTGGCCAGGGTCTGCCGGGCATCGCCGTGCAGGGCAATCGCGCAGGGGTAGAAGTCGTTGAACTTGCGTGGGTCGATGTCCACCCGCAGCAGTTCGCCGGTCAGCGGCAGACGCTCACGCCAGAAATCGGTATCGGCCATCTCGGTGCCTACCGCCAGCACCACATCGGCCTCGCTGATCATTTGCCAGCCCGGGTCGACGCAAAGGCTGGCACCGGCATTGAGCGGCGCCTGCGGGGCCAGCAGGCCCTTGCCGGCGACGCTGGTGAACACCGGCGCGGCCAGGCGCGTGCTCAGTTGCACGAGCTCGGCCGCCGCGTGCAAAGCGCCGCCGCCCGCGATGATCATCGGCCGCTTGGCGTTGGCCAGCTTGACGGCAGCCTGCTCCAGACTGTCGCGATCCGGCAGGCCGCGCCCTGGGCGGCGCACCACGTCATTGCTCCAGTCGCGGGCGACCGGCGCGGCCAGCACATCCAGCGGCACCGAGATGTGCACCGGACGCGGGCGTTCGCTGTCGAACACCGCCCAGGCACGGGCGATCAGCTCCGGCAAATCCTCGGCGCTCAGCGCCACGGCGGAGAATGCGGTGATCGGCGCGGTCATGGCGCGCTGGTCCTGGGTCTCGTGCAGGCAGCCCCACCCTTTGCCCAGGCTTGCGGTGTGGTTGATGCTGGAAATCACCAACATCGGGATGGAATCAGCGTAGGCCTGGCCGATGGCGGTGGCGGCGTTGGTCACACCAGGGCCAGTGATGACGAAGCACACACCCGGCTTGCCACTGACCCGCGCATAGCCGTCGGCCATGAAGCCCGCGCCTTGTTCATGCCGAGTCAGCACATGGCGGATGCCGCTGCCCGGCAGGCCCCGGTACAGCTCCAGGGTGTGTACCCCGGGGATGCCGAACACCGTATCGACCCCGTAGTTGCCCAACAGGCGTACCAGGGCTTGGCCGCCGGTCAAAGGACGTTCATGCATGTTGTTCTCCTTGCGCCTGGCCGAGGCGGATCAGCGCGTCGACCGCGGTGGTGCCTTGAGCACCGACCATCAATGGGTTTACGTCGAGTTCCAGCAACTGGCCGGCGTTTTCGCAGGCGTAGTCGGCCACCGCGCGGATCGCCGCCACCAAGGCGTCGAGGTCGGCGGCCGGGCGGCCACGGAAACCTTGCAGCAGGCCGGCGCTGCGCAGGCCCAGCACGGCGTTGCGGATAGCGCCGTCGGTGGTGGGCAGCAGCAGGTTGACGCTGTCCTTGAGCAACTCCACCAGCACCCCACCGGCACCGATCACCAGGGCCAGGGCAAAGTCATTCTCCCGCTTGATGCCGACGATCAGCTCGGCCAGAGGCGCCTGGGCCATGGGCTCTAGCAGTACCTGGTCGAACGGCACACCTGGGGCGTAGGCCGCGATGCGCCCGCGCATCTGCTCGAGCGCCGCTTGCAGGGTGTCGGCATCGCGCAGGTTGAGGGCCACCGCGCCGGCTTCGGTCTTGTGCGGCAATTGCGCGCTAACCGCCTTGAGCACCAGCGGGTAGCCGACGCGGGCGGCGTCCTTGAGCGCCTGCTCGGGCGTGCTCAGCACACCGCCAGGTACCGGTAGGCCAAAGGCAAGCAGCGCTTGCTTGGATTGCCATTCATCGAGCAGTTGCGCCTGGCCACCCAGGGGCTGCGGGCACAGTGGCACCAGGGCCGACTCGCCCAGCTCCAGCAAGCGCTGGCGGTTGCGCTGGTAGGCAACGATTCGCCCCCAGGCCGCCAGGCCGTCCTCTACCCCTTGCAGTGCGGCGATACCACGCTCATGCAAGCGTTCGCGGGCGCTGGCCGGCAGCAGCTCAGGGAAGGCCGAGGTGACGAAGCCGATCTTGCCGTGGCGCTGCAAGGCATCGCAGTACAGCCCCAGCAGCAGGTCGCACTCCTTGCGCTCGCCGGTGAACTCCGCCGGGTAGTCCAGCACCAGCATGGCGGCGTCGGCATCGGTTTGCAGGGCGCTGTCGAGCATGCGCTCAAGCGCCGCGCCATCACCCCAAATCGCCGTGGTGAAGTCCAGCGGGTTGACCAGATTGGCGTAGGCCGGCAGCACCTGGGCCAGCTCATCGACCTGGCCTTGCTCCAGCTTGGGCAAGGCCAGGTGGTTGCGCTCGGCGTAGTCAGCGATCAGGCCCGCATCGCCTCCGGAGCACGCCAGAGCGATCAATCGACCGTCCTTGGGCAGGTGGCCGCAGGCGGCCGCCTTGAGGGTTTCGGCAAAACTGACCGGGCCGCTCACGCGGATCACGCCCAGGCGCTGGAAAAGGCTGTCGTACAGGGCATCGGAGCCCGACAGCGAGCTGGTGTGGCTCAGCGCAAGCTCGGCGCCGATCTGCGACACGCCGGTCTTCAAGGCAATGATCGGGATGCCCCGCTCCAACGCCTTGTGTGCGGCACGGGCAAAGCCCGGCACGTTCTTCAGGCCTTCCAGGTGCAGGCCAATGGCGGTGACGCGAGGGTCATCGAGCAGCACGTCCATCAGCTCGGCCACGCCCAACTGCGCCTGGTTGCCCACCGAGGCCATGTAGGCCACCGGCAGCGAGCGGTCGCTCATGGACAGGTTGTAGGCGAAGTTGCCGCTCTGGGTGAGGATCGCCACGCCCTTCTCCACCTGTTTGCCGCCATGGGCAACCGGCCACAGGGCTGCGCCATGCAGGTAATCGAGCAGGCCATAGCAATTGGGGCCGAGCAAGGCCATGGAGCCGGCCGCCTCGAGCAGGCGCTGTTGCAGCACGCGCCCTTGCTCGCCGCTCTCGGCAAAGCCTGAGGCGTAGCAAATGGCGCCACCGGCGCCAATCGCGGCCAGGTCCTTGACGCATTGCAAGGTCAGGTCACGGTTGGTGGCGATGAACACGGCGTCCGGCGCACAAGGCAACTCGGCCACACTGGGCACGCACGGTACACCATCGAGGCTTTCATGCTGTGGGTTCACCAGCCACATCTGGCCGGCGAAGCCGCCTTCGGCGCAGCGCTTGAGCGCCCGCGCCATGCTGCGCCCGCCGACGAAGGCCAGGTGCCGGGGCGCCAGCAGGCGCTTGAGGTTGTCACGAATCGAGTGCGACATGGGCAATCTCCAGACCGATCAGCGCAGCAGCGGACGCAGCAGTTCGCGGGAAATAATGTGTCGCTGGATTTCGGATGTGCCCTCCCAGATCCGCTCGATCCGTGCGTTACGCCAGATGCGCTCGACCGGTCCCTCGTCCATCAGGCCCATGCCACCGAAGATCTGCACCGCCTCGTCAGCCACCTTGCCCAGCACTTCACTGGCGAACAGCTTGGCCATGCCGGCCTCGCCGTCGGTCATGCTGCCTTGGTCCATCTTCCAGGCGGTGTGCAGGGTCAGCAGTTCCGCGGCGCGGATCTGGGTGGCCATGTCGGCGAGCTTGAACGACACGCCTTGGTAGCTGCCGATGGCCTGGCCGAACTGCTTGCGGTCGGCGGACCACTGCAGGGACAGGTCAAGGGCGCGCTGGGCCTGGCCCACACAGTTGGCGGCCACCATCACCCGACCCGCAGTGAGCCAGGCGTTGGCCACTTCCCAACCTTTGTCCACCTCGCCCAGCACCTTGCTGGCCGGTACGCGGCAGTCATCGAAGAACAGCTCATAGGTGTGGTAGCCACGGTTGCTCACGCACTTGGGGCCACGACGGATGGTCATGCCTGGCGTACCACGGTCGACCAAGAAGGCAGTCACGGCATTGCGCTTGCGGCCGTTGTGTTCGTAGGTGTCGGTGACCGCGAAGACGATGGCGAAGTCAGCGTGGCCGGCGTGACTGATGAAGTGTTTGCTGCCATTGATGACGAAGTCGTCACCGTCGCGTACGGCGCGGGTCTTGATGGCATTGGCGTCGGAACCGGCGCCCGGCTCGGTCAGGGCGAAGCAGTCGATCTTCTCGCCTTGCACACAGGGCAGCAGGTAGTCGTTGATCTGCTCGTCCTTGCAGGCCATGAGGATCTTCGAGGGACGCGCCACGAACACGTGCAAGGCCCAGGAAACCTTGGACAGCTCGCGCTCGATCAGCGCCTGGGACAGGTAGTCCAGGCCACCGCCACCGACTTCCTCGGGCATGTTGAAGGCATAGAAGCCAGCCGCAATCGCCTTGCCGCGGATCTGCGCCGCCAGCTCCGGCGACACCGCATCAGCGCGGTCCACCTCTTCCTCATAGGGCAGCAGCTCCTTGGTCACGAAGCTGCGTACCGCTTCCACCAACATTTCTTGTTCTTGGGTCAGTTGGAAATTCATCTGGAATCGTCCTGAAGAAGGTCGTGTAAGGGGTTATTTACCAACGAATTCTGGCGCGCGTCGTTCGACCGAAGCCCGTAGCGCCTCGGCGCCGTCCTGGCTGCGCCCGCACAGCAGGCCTGCGGCAAGCTCGGCTTCCAGCTGCTCGCTCAAAGTGCGCTGGGCTCCGTCGCGGATCAGGCGCTTGGTCTGGGCGTAGGCGAAAGTCGGGCCCTTGGCCAGGCGAGCAGCCAGCTCGGCGGTGACGGTCGGCAACTGGTCATCGGCGCACACCTCGCTCACCAGTCCGGCAGCCAGGGCGCGCTCGGCGCCCCACAGCTCGTCCAGGAACAACAAACGCTTGGCTTGCTCGGTGCCGATCAGTCGCGGCAAGTGCCAACTGGCGCCGGCGTCCGGGCTGTAGGCCATGCTGGTGTAACCGGCCTTGAAGCGCGCCGAGGCGGCCGCGATGCGCAGGTCGCAGCACAGGCTCAGGTCCATCCCGGCGCCGACGGCGGTGCCGTTGATGGCGGCGATGGTGGGTTTGTCCAGGCTGTGCAGACGCTGCATCAGGGCGTGGGCGGTCTCGGTCCAGCCGTAGCTTTCCAGGGCACCGCGGGCTTCGGCCTCGGCCCATTCGGCCAGGTCCGCGCCTGCGCAGAAGCTGCGCCCGGTGCCGGTCAGCACCACCACCCGCACGGCCGGGTCGGTGTTGAAGGTTTCCAGCAGTGCGTGCAGTTGCTTGAGGCTGGGAATGTCCAGCGCGTTGCGTTGCTCGGGGCGGTTGAGGGTGATCCAGGCAACGCCGGCTTCGACTTTGCTCAGCAGTGAGGACGGGCTAGTCATGGGAGGCCTCGATATTGTTGTTGGTGGCTATGAGGGGACGACTTGAACGAGATACTAAACAAGTGTTCAACAAGACGGCAATCGGGGCCTGAGTTGATGTAACAATTCAATAAATCGCCATAACTGTTTGTTTTTAAAGATTATTTACACGCAAGAACATGATTTGAAGCGTCCGCTGTTACAACTTCGCACAACTGAGGTTTTGCACTGACCGCGCCAAAGCATTCGCGGGTAAACCCGCTCCCACAGGGCTTGTGCAACACCCTGCAGGAGCGGGTTTACCCGCGAATAGGCACCACAACTGTCACCTCATACGCCAGGCGCGCTCGGCTCGAAGGCCCCCTGCCGACGACGGTTGATCAGGAAGTACGCCGCATAGCACACGGCAATGAAGCCAAAGCCCCAGTACAGCGACGGACGCTGGGTCTCGTCCAAGGCCAGGAACACGAACAGCGAACTGCACAAGGTGATGCACAGCAGCGGCACCAGTGGATACAGCGGCGCGCGGTACTTGAGGTCCTCAAGCTTGCCGCCATCACGCAGGAAGGCCTTGCGGAAGCGGTACTGAGCCAGGGCAATGACGATCCAGGTCACGGTGCCGGACATTCCGCTCACCGCCATCAACACCATGAACAGGGTGTCAGCGGCGACGAAGCTGGTCATCAGCGAGATCAAGGCGAAGCACAGGGTGATGCTCAGCGCCCGCAGCGGCACGCCGCGCTTGCTCAGCGGCGACAGGCTCTTGGGCGCCATGCCGGTCTTGGACATGGCCCAGAGGATACGCGTGGAGGCATACAGGCCCGAGTTGCCCACCGACAGGATCGCGGTGAGGATCACAAAGTTCATCAGGTCCGCCGCGTAAGGGATGCCGACCATGTCGAACACCTGCACGAACGGGCTTTCCATCAGGCCGGCCTGCTCGTACGGCACGATGGCCGACAGCACGGCGATGGCCAGCACATAGAAGATCAGGACGCGGAACACCACGTTGCGCACAGCGCGAGGGATGCTCTTTTCCGGATGCTCGGTCTCGCCCGCGGCCACGCCCATGATCTCGCAACCCTGGAAGGCGTACACCACGGTCATCATTACCGCGAACACCGCCGACAGCCCATGGGGGAACAGCGAATCGCCAATGAGGTTGTCGAGCATCGGGGCCGGCGCCCCATTGTTCAGCGGGATACCGCCGAAGATCACCAACAGGCCGATGACGATAAAGCCCAGGATGGTTGCGACCTTGATGCCCGAGAACCAGTACTCGGCCTCACCGAAGGCGCGGGTGGCCAGGGCATTGAGACCGAACAGCACGGCGACGAACAGCGCCGACCAGTACCAGATCGGCACTTCGGGGAACCAACGGGTCATCAGCATGCCGGCGGCGGTGAACTCAAGGCCCACCGTGGTGGCCCAGCTCATCCAGTACACCCAGCCGATCATGAAGCCCGTGGCCGGGCCGATGAACTTGGTGGCATGGGCCTGGAACGAGCCGGACACGGGCATCTGCACCGACAGCTCACCCAAGCAGACCATGACCAGATACATCAGAAGGCCCGCGACCAAGTAAGCCAGGATCGCCCCCATCGGGCCGCCCTGGTTGATGGTGACCCCCGAGCCCATGAACAGGCCGGTGCCAATCACCCCGCCCAGCGACAGCATGAAGATGTGCCGGCTCTTGAGCGCACGGGTCAGTTGGATGCCTTTGCGGTCAGTGGATTCAGACATGGCGCACCTCGACCTGGCAGGCGCGTTGGGCGGGTAGAGAATTCAGGAGGTCTTGAGCTTTACGGCATTTCATTATTCTTATCTCCAATAAGCCTCATGGACCGTGTGGAGCACGGTTGCCATCGATTATTGGAAACGGATGTAAGGTGCCGTTGTACGGACGGATCGAAGATGTAAAAAGTCGTAACTTTTTTGTACGTCAGCCCTGGATCAGCTGTTCCAAGGTGGCGCGGGCCAGGCGAATCTGCTCGGCCAGCGGTTCGTTCAAGACTTCGAATGGCCCAGCATCTCCCTTCAACCCGACGTCCTCCAGATGTCGCAACGCCGTCGCCAGGCCCGCAAAGCCCAAAGAATCGCAGCTGCCCGCCAGACGATGGGCCAAGTGGACCACCTCTGTGCAGTCACCTGCCTTCAGCGCCTCCCCCAGCGCCGCCTCGTGTTGATCGATGGCTTGGTGCAGAACCACCAGCAGTCCTTGCAGTTTCTGCTCGCCCAGCAACGCGCGGTGGGTCTGCAGCAAGGCCCAGTCCATCGACGCCTCGGACGCCTGTGCGTCCACCACCGGCGTCAGGTCAACCAGGGCCTCGCGCAGGCTGTCCAGCTTCAAGGGCTTGGCCAGCACACCCTGCATCCCGGCCTCCAGGTAACCGGGCACCTGGGCCGGTTGCACACCCGCGGTCAAGGCCAGGATGCGCGTCTCACGGTTGAGCCCTGGCGTGGCGCGGATGAGGCGGCACAGTTCAACCCCACTCATTCCGGGCAGGTGCACGTCCAGCAGGATCAGGTCGAACCGGCACTCGGCGCAGGCTTGAAGGGCTTGCTGGGCATGCTCGGCAAAACTGACCTGGTGGCCATCTCGGGTGAGCAGCCCGCCGGCGACTTCACGGTTCAGGGCCACGTCCTCGACCACCAGAATTTTCAGTGGTGACAGGGCCTGGCGTACCGGCGCCTGGGTCTTAGGCTGCCGGCCGCAGGCCAGGTCCAGCTCAAACCAGAAGCAGCTGCCCTGCCCCTCGACACTGTCCAGCCCGATGCGCCCGCCGAGTTTCTCCACCAGGTGTTTGCAGATCGCCAGGCCCAGGCCGGTACCGCCGTAGCGCCTGGCCACGGCTTCGCTGGCCTGGGTGAAACGATCGAAGATCTTCGCCTGCATGGCCGGGGCGATGCCGATGCCATCGTCACTCACGGTGACCCGCACCCGTTGCAGGTCCGTCCGCGGCTCCAGCATCTGCACGTCCAGCGAGACCTGCCCGTGTTCGGTGAACTTGATCGCGTTGGCCAACAGGTTGCTCAGTACCTGGCGCAAGTACTGTTCGGCGCCGTGCTGGAACTCGGCCAGCTGTTCGTCGATGTGGCAGTGCAGGCGGTTGCCGTTGTCGACGGCCCTGGGCTCGAGCAGGGTCATGACCTCCTGGCACAACTGGCGCAGGGAGAAGTCGACCATTTCCGGACGGCTCTCGCCTTCTTCCAGGCGAGCGAAATAGAGCACTTCGTTGAGAATCGCCAGCAATCCCTCGCCGGCCTTGTACAACGCCTCCAGGCGCTCGCGGTCGCGCAGCGCCAGGCTGCCGCCGCGCAGCAGCTCGGCCATGCCCAGGATGCCATTGAGCGGCGTGCGCAGTTCATGGCTCATGGTCGCCAGGAACCTGGACTTGGCGAGGTTGGCCGCTTCTGCCTCGTCCTTGGCCCTGGCCAGGCTTGCGGTGCGCCGCTCGACCATCGCCTGCAGCTCGTCGCGCTTGTCCTGCAAGGCCAAGCGATCCAATTCACGGCGCTCGATGTCACGCAGGATGGCCCGGCGCATGTCATCCAGGGCATGGGCCACGGTGTCGATCTCGTCCGGGCGGGCCGAGCGGCGCCGGGCCAGGCGCAGCGGTTCCTGCCACTGCCCCGCACCGATACGCCGGGCGAATTCGGCCATCACTTGCAGGTGGCGCGTCACCAGGCGGTAGAACAGCCCGGACAGCGCCACCGCAAGGCCGCAGAGAAACACGCCCATCCACAACAGGCTGGTCAGCCCCGTGGCAAACAATCGCCGATGCACAGCGCCCAGGTCGATACTGACCTCCAGCTCGCCCAGGTGCCGCGCAGGCCCGGACGGCGGTTGGTAATCCAGGGCGAAACGTTCGATGCGCAGCGGCCCCTTGGGCGTGGCCTCGCCGCGCAGCAGCCTGAAGTCTTCGCTGATCAGCCGCACCCGCGCTACGTCGGAAAAGTCCACCAAACCACGCAGTTGCACGTCCAGTTGTGCCTCGTCCAGATCCCACAGGCTACGCTCCAGGCTCGCCAGGTAGCCGGCGCGGATCAACGCCATGCGCGCCTCGATGTCGCGCATTTCCCGGCGGTACTCGAAGTACAGCTGGACGGAGCTTGCCAGTACGGTGAAGCACAGGCTGAACAGGAAAATGAACAGCAGCAGGCGACGCAGCAGGCCGTCGGTATGCAGGCGGATCATCGCGCGTCCACCGGCAGGTTGATCATGTCGCGGTAGGTCACTTCGCTCTGCTCCAGCCAGCGCTGGATCTCGCCAGCCTCGGTCATCTTGCGCAACTGCTGATCGATGGCGTCCATGCGTCGGCTCAAAGGGGAATGTCGCGACACCGCGACGCGCAGATAGTCCACGCTCAGCGCCGTGGGCAAGGCCTGGATGTCCTTGGCACCTGGCAGGTGCTCGACGAACAGCTCGCCGGTACGCCGCTCCTGGATCACGAAATCGATGCGACCACGGATCAGCTTGCCGAAGTTCTGCTGGCTGGAGGACACCCATTCGATGTTCTGGTGCCGTGCCACGAAACGGTCGAACTCAGGACCATAGCTTTCGCCATAGAGCAACCCGCCCCGATAGCCGGCCAGGTCCTCCAGGTGCTCGAAGCGCACCGGCCGGTGCTGATTGACGAACACCGCCACCTCCTCGCGTAGCACCGGCACCGTGGAAAAGCGCATGCCCAGGTCACGCTGGTCGCTGTTGTAGGCCAGCACCACATCGACCCGCCCTGCGGCGGCGTCCATCAGGCAGCGCTTCCAATTACCCAGCACAACGATCTCGACCTCGTAGCCCAAGCGCCCGAGCAACTCGCGCACCACGGTGGGTGCCAGGCCTCGGACCTGGCGGCCATCGCTCCAGGAAATCGGCGGGTACACCGGGTAGTCGCAGTAGCGGATGCGCTCACCCGCCACGCTGTGCAGGCTCACCAGCATCAGGGCCAGCGCGCACAGGCGGCCCATGGGCGTCAGGCCGCCACGCTGGCGGTGAACAGGTAGCCGGTGCCGTGAATGGTGATGATCAGTTGCGGCTCGGCCGGATCGTCATGCAACTTGCGCCGCAGACGCCCGACAAGCACGTCGATGGAGCGGTCGTTGGGCACCCACTCGCGATTGCGGATCTGGTCCATCAATTGGTCGCGGGTCAGGGTGTGGCCGCTGTTGCGCAGGAACACACTGAGCAGCTGGAACTCGCCGTGCGTGAGCAGGGTTTCGGCGCCGCACGGGTCGATCAGGCGGCGACGATCGGTATCGAGCGCCCAATCGGCAAACTGCTTGAGCGACTGCACGCAGGCCGGCGCAGGCTTGGCGACACGGGCGTGGCGCACGCGGCGGATGAGGTTCTTGGCGCGCGAGACCAGCTCGCGTGGGTTGAGGGGTTTGATCACATAGTCGTCGGCGCCGCATTCCAGGCCGACGATACGGTCGATGTCGTCGTTGCGACCGGTGATCAGGATGATGCCGACCTCCGAGCGCACCCGCAGTTCGCGGGTGAGCGTCAGACCGTCCTTGCCCGGCAGGCGAATGTCGAGCAGCACCAGATCGACATCCTGGCTGGCGAGGAAGGCATCGGCCTGTTCGGCGGTGTCGGCACAGTGGACGTCGTAGCCTTCCTGGGACAGGTAGGCGTGCAGCAAGTCGCGAATAATCGGATCGTCATCGACGATCAGTACCCGAGGCGTCATTGCGTGTTGTCTCTTTTTTATAGGTGTTGTTCATCGAACCCGCGCCCGCAGCGTACTCGTTACTGAACAGCCGATCAACAGCCCCCACTGACACTGAAGCGACGTCGACCACCCGCCTGGAGACCATCGACCCAGGCCTCGCAGATCAACACCCCCTGTTCCGGCGAGAACGTCCCCGGGTTGAGCCCGGATTCCAGCCACAGCCCGTCGAGCAGTGCACTGAGGCTGATGGCCGCAAGGTCCGCATCGAAGCCTTCCCAGCCCTCCTCCGTGGCCAGTGACGCCAGCAGCTTGCTCAGTTCGTTGCGGTATTCACCGTAGGAATGGTCGTGCACCTGGTTGATCGCCTCGGCGGTCTTCACCGCCCCCCAGAATGCAAGCCACGCGTCGAGCAGCTTGGGGTCCAGTACGTCCGACCCGAACGATGCGCGAAAGAACGCCGACAGCCGCTCACGGGCATTGGGCGCGGCCTTGGCCATGGCCTCGCGCAACAGGCCCATGACCCGCCCGGTGACCGCCATGTAGGCATCGGCCACCAGTTCGTCCTTGCCCGAGTAGTGGTGGCTGATCAGCCCCACCGACACCCCTGCCTCGGCCGAGATCTTGCGGATCGACGCGCCCTGGAAGCCATGCCGTTTCAGGCACACCAAGGTCGCCTCCACCAGATTGGCCTTGCGCAGTTCCGGCAGCATGCGGTTGTAGCGGGCTTCCTGACTCATCGGTGCTCCTGGAGAAAAACAGCGTTATCGAGTTGGCACGCGCCTTTGGCAGCGGCGACTTTTATTCTCTGTGCGCCAGGGCGACTGGGGCTCCCACAACGGGACTAGTCTGGCTGAACGACTGTACAACAAGCCAAGCACCGTGATAAACCCTCACAGCGCCCTCGCGCCAAGACCCGATTCCAACAACAAAAGCGGCTGCCATGAACGACCTGATCACACGCGAGCTGGACCACGGCCTGTTGACCCTGACCTTCAACCGCCTGGACAAGCTCAACGCCCTGAACATCGCCATGTACGAGCAGCTCGCCGAGCGGCTGCTGGCGGCTGACGAAGACCCGCAGGTGGACGTCATCCTGCTCACCGGCGGCCCGCAATGCTTCAGCGCCGGTAACGACCTGCGCGACTTTCTCGATAACCCGCCACGTGACCGGGACAGCCCGGTGTTTCACTTGATGCGCGTGGTCATGGCTGTGAAAAAACCGCTGATCGCCGCCGTCAACGGCACGGCCATCGGCATCGGCAGCACCCTGCTGCTGCACTGCGACCAAGTGCTGGTCAGCCGCTCGGCCAAGCTGCGCATGCCTTTCGCGCCGCTGGGCGTGTGCCCGGAATTCGGCTCCAGCCTGCTGTTGCCTCGCCTGCTCGGCCATGCCCGCGCCGCTCGCCTGCTGCTGGCCAACGAACTGCTGACCGGCGAGCAGGCCGTGGACTGGGGCTTGGCCAACGAACTGCACGAAGACGGCGAGCAATGCCTGGCGGCGGCGCAGAAGCTTGCCCGGCGCCTGCAAGCGATGCCTCGCGAGTCCTTGCTCATCAGCAAGCGCCTGATCAAAGAGGCCCATCGCGCCGAACTTGAGGCGACAGTCGAGCGTGAAAGCCAGCTGTTCGTCGAACGCCTGCAAACCCCCGAAGCCAAGGCCGCCTTGCGCGCCCTGCTCAAGGACTGACACTCAGCCCTCGAAGGCCCGGACCAACTGGTCGATGACCAGGCGAACCCGGGCCGTGTGGCGCAAGTCCTTGTGGGTGACCATCCACACCTCGTAAGGCGCGCTGCGCTCGCGTGACGGCCAAACACGCGCCAGGCCGTCACGCTCGCCCAAGGCGATGGGAATCTCGCCGATTCCTAAGCCTTCGGCGATGGCGCGGCGCACCATCATGTTGGAGTTCACCGCCGCCACCACCCGCCCCTGGTCGATCACCTCATCGACCAGCGTCGGCACCGTCCGATCACGCCAGTACGGCTCATACATCACCAAGTCGTGCCCTTCGAAACCACTGCCCGGCACCGGTTCGCCTTGGCGGGCCAAGTAATCGGTGCTGGCGTACAGGCCCATCGGCCAGCTCGCCAGCTTGCGCAGGATCAGGTCCGGGTTGTCCGGACGCTGGTTGCGGATGGCGATATCGGTCTCGCGTTGCGACAGGTTGACCAAGTCCGAGGAGCCATGCAGCACCACACGGATCTCAGGATGGGCCAGGTGCAACTGGCGCAGGGCTGGCATCACGAAATCGCAGGCCAGGGAATCGGTGGTGGCGATCCGCACCTCCCCGGCGCCTTCATTGTCCACGCCGCGTATGCGCCGGGTGAGCTCAAGCGCCGCGCTTTCCACTTTCTGTGCGAGCGCAAACGCCTCCTCGCCAATGGCGGTCAGTTGATAACCCGCGGGCGTTCGCAGGAACAGGGTCGACCCCAGGTCGGCCTCCAACGCGGCGATGCGTCGCCCTACAGTCGCCTGGTCGACCCGCAGCACGCGCGCGGCGCGGCGCAATGTCTGTTCGCGGCCCAGGGCCAGCAGGATCCTTGCGTCATCCCAATTCATCGATGGTCTTTCCTCACAGCACTTGTGCAACAGGGCGCCGCGAAATCGCCGCGCGCCCGGGGCCCGCGAGTTCCGTACCCTTGGGTGCAAGTCGCCAACGCGGCCAACCTTCACCTCACAAGGGCACAGTACCCATGAACAACGTTTCCAGCATGACCGCCATCGAGATCACCCAGCCAGGTGGCCCCGATGTCCTCCAACTCACTCACAGGGCGATTCCCGAGCCTGCTGCACGCGAGGTCCTGATCAAGGTCCGCGCCGCAGGCGTCAATGGCCCGGACTTGCTCCAGCGCAAGGGCCTGTACGACCCTCCCGCCGGTGCTTCGGACATCCCAGGCTTGGAGATCGCGGGCGAAGTGGTCGCCCTCGGCAGCGAGGTCCGAGGCTTCGCCGTCGGTGATCCGGTGATCGCCCTGGTGACCGGTGGCGGCTACGCCGAATACGCCGTGGCCGACGAGCGTACCACCCTGCACCTGCCCGAGGGCCTGACGATGGTCGAAGCCGCGGCCCTGCCCGAGACGTTCATGACCGTCTGGGTCAACCTGTTCCAGCGTGGCGGGTTCAAGGCCGGCGAGTCGTTGCTGATCCACGGGGGCGTATCCGGCATCGGCACCACCGCGACGATGCTGGCCAAGGCCCTCGGCGCCTCGCGTATCTTCACCACCGTCGCTAATCCCGAACAGCAAGCGGCCAGCCAGGCCCTGGGCGCCGATGTTGCGATCGACTACAACCGCCAGGACTTCGTCGAGCAAGTCCTGCGCCATACCGATGGCCAGGGCGTGGACGTGATCGTCGACATTATTGCCGGCGAGTACGTAGCGCGTAACTTCCAGGCCGCGGCCATGAACGGGCGGATCGTGCAGATCGGCGTCATCAAGGGCCCGGCACCGCAGGTTGACCTATTCGCGATGCTGGTCAAGCGCCTGCCCCACACAGGCTCCACCTTGCGTTCACGAAGCGCCGACGACAAGGCGCAGATCATCACCGACCTGCAACGAC
The DNA here is from genome assembly GCF_051913525.1 of Pseudomonas sp. PKS. Taxonomy (NCBI): domain Bacteria; kingdom Pseudomonadati; phylum Pseudomonadota; class Gammaproteobacteria; order Pseudomonadales; family Pseudomonadaceae; genus Pseudomonas; species Pseudomonas sp. PKS. The sequence goes on from NZ_JBEGDO010000001.1 coordinate 385,995, forward strand.
ACGTCTGGCCCCATGTGCGCAGTGGCGCGGTCAAGCCATTGATCTTCCGCACCTTCGCCCTGGGCGATGCGGCCCAGGCCCACGCCTTGATGGAAAGCGGCCAGCACATGGGCAAGGTGGTGCTGACCGTCGACGCCTGACACCACAGGGACTCACCCGGCACCGACTTCCTTGAGCAGCGCGGCGGCCGCCAGCTTGCCCAGTGCGTTGCCGGCCAACGGGCTGTCGCCGGTGAGCAGCTTGCGGTCCTGCAAGGTGGCGCCGGAAATGTCCTGGTTGATGATGTCCACGCCCAGGGCCTTGAGCTGCTCGCCGAACTTCCAGGTCAGGTGCCCGGGCATGTAGCCGATGTCCGGGGTCTTGGCATCCAGATCGTCCGGGAAGGCGCAGATGCGATAGCCGTTGTAGATGCAGCTATCGCGTGTCTCGCCGAGACCTGCGGCGAGCAGCGCCGCCGGGCCATGGCACAGGGAGATGACGAACTTGTCGTGCTTGGCCGCCCAGAGAAGCAGCTGTTTCACCTCTTTGCTTTCGGGCAGGCCAATCAGCGCGCCATGACCACCGGGGATGAACACACCGATGTAGTCCGAGTCAGGGCCCAACGCACGCTCGATGACATCCGCGAGCTTGAGCGGTTGCTTGAAGGCATCGCGGTAGCGGGCGTACAGGCCCTTGACCTCGGCATCCTCCGAAGGCATCGCCCAGAACTCGAACTTCACCGGGTTGCCAGACAGCGTCGCCACATCGAAGGCAAACCCGGCTTTGTCCAGGTGGTACATGGGCAGCAGGGTTTCTACCGGGTGGTTGCCGGTGGAGAACATCGTGCCGTTGTCGGTGAGCAAGTAGCGCTCGTCGGCGCCGATCATCAGCACTTTCCAGCGGCCTCCCTTGTAAGGCCTGGGGTAGTCGGCGCCACTGAGGTCGGATTTGGGCGAAGTGAACTGACTCAGCGAATAGGGCGAGGGGAAAAACGCATTGTCCTCGGCCGGGTCAGGTGTGGGGCGTTTGTCATCGTTCGGTGCTGTCATGGCGTCCTCCAACAGGCTTGTGGGGTCAATCGGGCAGTCTAGTCCAGGCAAGTAAAGGCCATCACAGGACGCGACTTGCGGTGCGCCGGTCAGTAAAGGCTATGTGCCACCAGTCATCCAGTTGTCATCTTTCTGTCGTATTTTCCGGGCACTACCCAGGGTCGGGACCATCAGCAGTGATTCGCCGTTTTTTATCGTCCGCAGGGTTGCTCCCCCTGCTGATATTGACGCTCTGCGCCATCACCCTCGCCTTCCTGTGGGGGCTGCACATTACCCAGAAGGCCACCTCGCGCCAGGATGCGCTGTCGGCCAAGGCCGCCGAGCACATGAACCTGGCCAGTATCGTCACGCAGAACCTGCGCCAATTGGTGGACCGCGCCCAAGCGGTGGGCCGGGTGACCCAGAACGACATGAAGACCCTGCGCCAGGGCAATCTGAGCCTGGCGCGGATCCTGGCCGAAGACCCGGCGTTCAAGCGCATGAGCCTGTATGACCGCCAGGGCCGGCTGCTCGCCTCCAGCCACGCCGACGAACCCCAGGCACTGCCCCAGGATTGGCTTGACCAGCTCAAGGTGCGAGTTTCCCACGACGGCTTCAAACCCTTCATGCCCCACCTCGCCCCTGCCGACACCCCAACGTCCGGGCTCACCTGGCAACTGCCGTTCATTCTGCCGCTGACCGATGTACGCGGACGGGAGATCGACAGCCTCCTGGTGGTGCAACTGGATGTCGGCTATCTCGCTGTCCTGCTCCAGCACATCGACCTGGGCCGCACCGGGCTGATGCGTCTGCTCCAGGACGATGGCCAGGAGCGCCTGCGCATCGACTCCAGCGGCGTGGTGATCACCGGCGACCGATTGATGCCGAATCTGCCCGAAACGGGTGACGAGGCCGGCCTGCTCACGCAGTACAGCGTCGAGGGCGCCTACCAGAGCCTGTACCGGCGCGTGGCCAACCGGGGGTTCAGCGTGGTGGTGAGCCAGCAGCACGATGAGATCCTTGCCCCTTCGGCACTGACCTACGCCCGCCAGTTCTGGCTGAACCTGAGCATGACCCTGATGATTCTCGCCAGCCTCGCCTGGAGCCTGCGCCTGCTGGGCAAGCGCCAGGAGGCCTTCAGCGCCCTGGAGCACGCCCAACAGGTCAACCAGCAACTGATCGGCCGCCTGGAAGATGAGCATCGGCGCAGCAGCCACGCGGCGGCTACCGACCACCTGAGCGGTTTGCACAATCGCCGCCAGCTCGTCGAAGTGGCGACCCAGGCCCTGGCCCGACAGCGGGGCAAGCGCCGGCTGATGGCGATCCTGTTCATCGACATGGACCGCTTCAAATCGATCAACGACTCCCTCGGCCACAAGATCGGCGACCTGTTGCTACAAGCCGTGGCCGGGCGCATCCAGCGCCTGCTCGAACCGGGCGACGAGGCCTCGCGCTTTGGTGGGGACGAGTTCGTGGTGCTGCTGACCGGCGAGCGCGACGAGGAGCAGATCGACACCTGGGTGCGCGAGCTGGTCGCGAAGCTCTCGGCCACCTATGCCCTGGACGGCCAGGAGGTCAACACCAGCCCCAGTATCGGGGTGAGCATCTGCCCGCGCGATGGTCAGGACATCGACACGCTGATCCGCTGCGCCGACGCTGCGATGTACTCGGCCAAGCAGGCCGGGCGTGCCCAGTACCGCTTCTTCGACCCGTCCTTGAACCTCTCCGACATCCAGGCCTTCACCCTCGAGCAGGCCTTCGGCATCGCTCTGGCCGAACGCCAGTTCCTGCTCCATTACCAACCCCAGATTCGTCTCGATACCCTGAAGGTGCAGGGCTACGAAGCGCTGGTGCGCTGGAACCACCCTGAGTTCGGCTTGCTTTACCCTGATCGCTTCATCGCCATGGCCGAGCGCAGTGGTTTCATCGTAGAGCTGGGCTGGGAGGTGCTGCGCCTTGCCTGCGAAGCACTCGCCCGCTGGCAAGCCCAAGGGCGTGATGTGCGCCTGGCGGTCAATGTCTCGGCCCTGCAACTGCGCCAGATGGACTTCAGCGAGCGCTTGCTGGCTGCGCTGCGCGAGCATGCCATCGACGCACACCGGCTGGAGCTGGAAATTACCGAAACCACCGTGCTCGACCCCGAAGGCACCGCGCTGGAACACCTGCACCGCCTGCGCCAGGCAGGCCTGGGCGTCAGCCTGGATGACTTTGGTCGGGGCTATGCCGGCTTTGCCCACCTGCATGCGCTGCCACTGACCAAGCTCAAGATCGACCGCGCCTTGATCGCGCCGTTGTGCAATAGCCATGACGACAGCCCGATCGTCTCCTCTACCATCATCCTGGCCAAACGCCTGGGCCTGGAGGTGATCGCCGAAGGCGTGGAGACGCGCGAACAGGTGGTGTGCCTGAAACTCGCCGGATGCGACAGCGCCCAGGGCTACCACTTCAGCCGGCCTCTTTCACCGGCGCAACTGCTGGAATACCCGCCCTTCAACGGCGCCCGGGAGAGCGCCTGTTGCAGTCTCTGACGGCGGCACCTGCGTCCAGGCAACCCATCGCCGCGAATCGCGCTCAGCCCCGCGCCACCTGCCACAACCGGGCGACGTCGGTGGCCCGCGCTTGCAACAACTGCGCTGCCTGGGCGCACGCCTGTTCCAGGCTCATCGGCCCGCTGGCCAAGGCGAAGGCCGCATCGATGCCATGGGCATACAACTGCTGGTAGCCCTCGCCCAAAGTCCCGGCCAGCACCACCACCGGCACACCATGACGCTTGGCCACCCGGGCAACACCCATCGGCGTCTTGCCGCGCAAGGTCTGGGCATCGAAGCGCCCTTCCCCGGTGATCACCAGATCCGCCCCCTGTACCAATGCATCGAGCCCTGCCAGTTCTGCCACCACTTCAACCCCTGGGCGGAACTGCGCGCCCATGAAGGCCTTGGCCGCAAAGCCCATGCCGCCTGCCGCGCCACACCCGGGAAACTCACGCACATCGTCACCCAGCAATTGCGCACACAGGTCGGCAAAATGCCCCAGGGCCTGGTCCAGTGCCTGCACCTGCTCGGGGCTTGCGCCCTTCTGCGGGCCAAAGATCGCCGAGGCGCCATTGGGGCCGCACAGGGGGTTGTCGACATCGGCCGCCACTTCCACCTGAACCTCCGCCAGGCGGGGGGCCAGATCGCTGGCATCGATATGGGCCAATCGGCCCAAGGCCAGCCCACCCTCCTCCAATGCCTGGCCGTCGGCATCCAGCAGACGCAGGCCCAGGGCTCGCAGCATGCCGCTGCCGCCATCGTTGGTGGCGCTGCCGCCAATGGCCAGGACGATGCGCGTAGCACCGGCGGCCAACGCGGCGGCGATCAGCTCACCGGTGCCCCAGGTGCTGCTGCGGCACGCATCACGCTGGTCGGTCGGCACCTGTTGTAAGCCACTGGCCTGGGCCATCTCGATGATCGCCGTGCGGCTCTCGGCCAGCCAGCCCCAGCCGGCCTCGACGCTCTGGCCGAGCGGCCCACGTACCACTTGGCGACGCAACTCGCCATGGCTGGCGGCCAGGATCGCGTCCATGGTCCCCTCGCCCCCATCGGCCATGGGGCATTCGACCCGTTCGGCGTCCGGCCACACTTCGGCCAGGCCCGCACCGATGGCACGGGCCACACCGGCAGCGTCGAGGCTGTCCTTGAACGAATCGGGGGCGATGACGACTTTCATGGGGATTCTCCTGTCCAGATACCCCGCATGCTGCCAGTTGTGGCGCAGCGGGGCCTCTGTCGAATGCACAAAAGCACTGAGGTGTTGTTTGGGCGAATGCCTTTTTTCCGCGAGGCGGTCACTGCGCTGGCAGCAGTTGCAAACCCAGGTACAGACTGAGCATCCCGTCAAGGCGCAACGGATCGACCTCGCTCACCTCGGCGATCCGCTCCAGGCGATACCTCAGGCTGTTGCGATGGATCCCCAGGGCATCGGCGCAGGCCTGGCTCTGGCCGTCGTGGGCACACCAGGCGCGCAAGGTCGCAAGCAATTGCCCGCTGGCGTCCTTGGCGCGGATGCGCTGCAAGGGCTCGAGCAGTTCGTCCAGCGCGTCATCGTTGCGATGGCGCCAGAGCAAGGCAGGCAAGCGGTAGCGCGATAGACTCAGCAGCCGCTCCTGAGGCAGGACCTCGCGCCCGTAGGCGAGCAGGTCGCGCACCCGCCGATAACCACGGCGCAGTTGCTCCAGGCTCTGCGCCGCATTGCCCATGGCCAGGCGCTGGACCTGCCAGCCATGGCGATGAAGTCGTTCGACCAGGCGCTGTTCATCCAGCGCGACGCCTGCAGGCCGGCACCACAACAACGAATGCCGGGCCGGGCTGACGCACCAACTGTCGGGAAAGCGACTCATCAACCAGCCGGACAACGTCTCCGCGCTCGGGCCAGGTTCGAGTTCGAACAGGCACGGCACCCGAGGCAACTGAGGCTTGAGGCCCAACTGCTGGGCTTCATCGAGCAGGCGTGGGGAGTCACTGCTGCCACCGAGCAACAAGGCCAGCAGGTCGTCGCAGCGCTGACGCCGCCACTGTTGCTCCACCTGCAGATGACGCTGGGCCAGGAGCATCTCGGCGGTCATGCGCACCAACTCGCCATAGGTACGCAGCTGTTGCGGATCGCCCGTCAGCCCCAGCACCCCGATCAGGCGGTCATCGAGCATCAGCGGCAGGTTCACCCCGGGCTGCACGCCCTTGAGGCACTTGGCGGCCTCGCCATCCAGCTCGACGATCCGCCCGTTGGCCAGAACCAGTTGCGCGCCTTCATGACGGGTGTTGATGCGCTCCGGTTCGCCACTGCCCAGGATCAAACCCTGGCTGTCCATGACGTTGACGTTGCACGGCAGGATAGCCATCGCCCGGTCGACGATGTCCTGCGCCAGGTCGTGGTCCAGTTCGAACATTCAAGGGTCCTTGCGGTGGTAGGCTTTGGTCGCCGGCACAGCAGGCCGTGCCAGCGGCTGTGCAAAAGCACAAAGACAGCCGCGCCGCGCTCACCGAGACTCGTCGTGGCGAGCGTCGAAACCGGCGACGCCGCGACAACCATAAAAAAGAGAACCCGATCATGGCACACAGCCCCGCCCCTGACCAAGGCAAAGACATCACCCGCGATGCGCTGTACCGGCGTATCACCGTGCGGCTGATTCCCTTCATTTTCATCTGCTACCTGTTCAACTACCTGGACCGCGTCAACGTCGGCTTCGCCAAGCTGCAGATGCTCGACGCCCTGAAGTTCAGCGAGACCGTCTACGGCCTGGGTGCTGGGATCTTCTTCATCGGCTACGTGCTGTGCGGCCTGCCCAGCAACCTGGCGCTCAACCGCTTCGGGCCGCGGCGCTGGATTGCGCTGATGATGATCGCCTGGGGCACGCTCTCGACCTGCCTGCTGTTCGTCACCACGCCCACGGAGTTCTACGCCCTGCGCCTGCTTACCGGCGCCGCTGAGGCCGGCTTCTTCCCCGGCGTGGTGCTGTACCTTTCGCGCTGGTTCCCGGCGGACCGCCGCGGCCGAATCATGGCGCTGTTCATGTCGGCGATCCCGGTCTCGGGGCTGCTGGGCGGGCCGTTCTCCGGCTGGATCCTCGATCACTTCGCCGCAGGCCAGCACGGCCTGGCCGGCTGGCAGTGGATGTTCCTGATCCAGGGCGTGCCTACCGTGGTGCTGGGCATCCTCGCCGTGCTGCTGCTCAGCGACGGTTACCAGAAAGCCGCCTGGATGAGCCCGGTCGAGCGCCAGGTGATCGAGGCCGACCTCAAGGCCGATGCCGCTGGCAAGCCCACCACCCAGGGTGACGGTGTGCTGGCCGTGCTGACCAATCCGCTGATCTGGACCTTCGGCTTTGTCTACTTCTGCATCCAGAGCGGCGTGTACGCCATCAACTTCTGGCTGCCCTCGATCATCAAGAACCTGGGCTTCGACAACCCGCTGCTGATCGGCTGGCTGAGCGCCATCCCCTACCTGCTGGCCGGTGTGTTCATGATTGTCGTCGGCCGCTCGGCGGACCTGCGCAACGAGCGGCGCTGGCACCTTGTGGTGCCGATGCTGATGGGTGCGCTCGGCCTGCTGATCGCGGTGAACTTCGCCCAGAACCCCACCATCGCCATCCTAGGCCTGTCGATTGCCACCATGGGTGCGCTGACCGGGCTGCCGATGTTCTGGCCGATGCCGACCGCCCTGCTCAGTGCCAGCGCTGCAGTAGCGGGCCTTGCGATCATCAACTCGGTGGGCCAGATGGCCGGTTTCCTGAGCCCCTACCTGGTCGGCTTCATCAAGGACCAGACAGGCTCCACCGACGCTGCGCTCTATTCGCTGGCCGCGCTGATCGTGTTCGGCAGCCTCGTGGCCCTGCGTGCGACCCGAGCCGGCGTGCTGAGCGCTGCCCGCGCCAACTGAAGCTGTTCGGGGGCGCTTCAGCGCCCCCGATCGTCGGTCTGTTGCATCCCCCGCTCGGCGAAGGCGTCAAATGAACCTGAACGGTTCTACGGAGACGCCCCATGACCCAGCACAGCGTGGCCCGCCTCGAACAGCTCGACGACCACACGCCTTTGCGCGTCCAGGCTGGCAGCGAGGAAGTGATCCTGATCCGTCAGCGCGACTTGGTGCATGCCTACCAGGCCCATTGTCCCCATGAAGGCGCGCCGCTGGACGAAGGTGCCCTGTGTGGTGGGTTGCTGGTGTGCCCTTGGCACAAGGCGGCGTTCGCCGTGGACGAAGGCGCGGTCTGCGAGCCGCCGGCCCTGGCCGACCTGCGGCGTTATCCCGTGCAGGTGAAAAACGGCGAGGTCCTGGTCGACGACCAGCCGCTGCCCAGGGCCAACCCTCCCCGGCACAGCGACGCCCGCTGCTTTGCGGTGATCGGCGCGGGTGCGGCCGGCAGCGCGGCGGTGGCAACCCTGCTCAGCCATGGTTTCGGCGGCCGTCTGGTGTGGATCGACCAGGAACAGCACCCCGCCTACGACCGCACGTCCTTGAGCAAATTCGTCATCGCCGGGCAGATGGCCCCCGACGAAGTCCCCGCCCTGCTCGAGCCTGACGCCCTGCGCCAGGGCTATCTGGAGCGCTGGCACGCCAAGGTGCGGGCGCTGGATGTCGCCAAGCGCCAGATCCTGCTGGCCGACGGCAAGCGCCTGGATTACGACGCGGCCCTGGTGGCCACCGGGGGCAAACCCAAACGCCCGGACCTTCCCGGCGTCCAGTTGCCTGGCATCTGCTTGTTGCGCTCCCGGGACGACGCCGCACGCCTGCTCGATGCCGCCGAACCGGGCCAGCCGGTGGTCATCGTCGGCGACGGCTTTATCGGCCTGGAGGCGGCTTCGGCCCTGCGCAAGTACGGCGCGCAGGTGCATGTGGTCAGCCGCCATGAAATCCCCCTGGCCAGGCAGCTCGGCGAACGTATCGGCCGCACCCTGCGCGAGCTGCACGAGCGCAAGGGCGTGGTGTTCCATGGGCCGACGGAGGTCGAACGCTTCGAAGGCACCGACCACGTCCAGACCGTGGTGCTGGCCAATGGCGAGCGCCTGGACACCGTGCTAGTGCTGCTGGGCGTGGGCGTCAGACCAGCCACCGGTTTCGTGCAGGGTCTGGAGCTGGCAGACGACCAGTCCTTGCCGGTGGACGCCGAGCTGCACGCCGCCGAAGGGCTCTGGGCCGCCGGCGACATCGTCACCTTCCCCTTGGCCGGCCGCCCCGTGCGCATCGAGCACTGGCGCCTGGCCGAACAGCACGGCGTGATCGCCGCGGCCAACATGCTCGGCGAGCAGCGCCGTTACGACGACGTGCCGTTCTTCTGGACCTACCAGCACGGGCGCACCTATGAAGTGCTCGGTCATGGACAGCACTGGAACCGCATCAAGTATGTGGGCGAACCGGAGAAAGGCGACTTCATTGCCCTGCAGTGCATCGACGACCAGGTCGAGGCCGTCATCGCCAAAGGCTACGCCCGCGCCATGGCGGTTCTGTCGCAACGGATGAAACGCCCCTTGACCAGCCGCGAGGCGCGGGAACTGATCGATGCCTGGCCGGGCTGAGCCTGCGCGTGCCCCCTGGCCAGCCGGATCCTTTCAATGGCAGGTGGATGTGTGTAAAACAGCCCTACACTCCTCGACACAAGGCGCCGCGCATGATCTACCGCCCCCTCGGCCACAGTGGCCTTCAGGTTTCCGCCCTCACCCTCGGCAGCATGATGTTCGGCGAACAGACCAGCACCGAGGACTCGCTGCGCATCATCGACAAGGCGTGGGACCAGGGCGTCAACTTCATCGATACCGCTGACGTCTACAACGCCGGGCGCTCCGAAGAAATCGTCGGCGAGGCCGTGGCCCGCCATCGCCAGGACTGGATCGTCGCCTCCAAGGCCGGTTTCGGCCCGGCAGAAGGCTTGCCCAACCGCAGCGGGCTGTCGCGCAAGCACCTGTTCAATGCCATCGAGGCCTCGCTCACGCGCATGGACCTGGACTACCTGGACATCTACTACCTGCACCGCGAAGACCACAAGGTGCCGCTGGATGAGACCGTGCGGGCCATGGGCGACCTGCTGCAACAAGGCAAGATCCGCTATTGGGGCGTGTCCAACTTCCGTGGCTGGCGCATCGCCGAGCTGTGCAACCTGGCCGAACGCCTGGGTGTGGCCAAGCCGGTGGTGAGCCAGCCTTTGTACAACATCGTCAATCGCCAGGCCGAGCCCGAGCAACTGACCGCCGCCGCCTACCATGGCCTGGGCGTGGTGCCGTTCAGCCCGCTGGCCCGAGGCGTGCTCAGCGGCAAATACGCGCCGGGGGCCGAGCCTGCGGCCGGCAGCCGCGCCGCGCGCCAGGACAAACGCATCATGGAAGTAGAATGGCGCCAGGAATCGCTGGCCATCGCTCAGAGAATCCACGCCTACGCCCAGGCCAAAGGGGTGGGCATCGTCGAGTTCGCCATCGCCTGGGTGCTGAACAACCAGTTGGTCAGTTCGGCGATCGTCGGGCCGCGCACCGAGGCGCAGTGGGACACCTATGCCGGTGCGCTGGAGGTGAAGATCACCGCCGAGGACGAAGCTTTCATCGATTCGCTGGTCACCCCGGGCCATGCCTCGACGCCCGGGTTCAACGATGTGGCGCATTTCGTCACCGGGCGCCTGGCTCGCCCATGAACCTTGGGAGGCTCGCGGCACCCCGATTGCAATCACTCAGCCTCGGGCGATTGCAAACTCAACGCCCTGCCTCGCTTTGGCCCAGGTACTTCTCGGTCCAGGCCGCCAGCGGCAGCGGAGGCTGCTGCTGGACGATACGCCGCCAGATCAGCGCCAAGTCCGCGCCGTTGAGCATCGAGCCCACGCCATCGCCCAACCACAGGGTCGGCGTCACCGCATTCCAGCGTCCGGCGCCATCCCGGCTGGCCATCTGGAAGCGGAAGGTGTAGTTGCCTGGGATGCCCATGCGCAGGTCGGTCACCACCAAGGCATTGCCCACCCTGTCGTAGCGCAGCCAATCATCGGTGAACCAACGCAGGCGCTCGTGCAGCGGCATGCCACGCAGCACCTGGGCGGCCTCCAGGTTCAGCGACTGGCGCTGCATTTCCGGCGGTTCCTTGTCAAAGGCGCTGCTGATGCCTTCGTAGTACTGGCCATCCGGGGTTTTGGCCAATACCCGCCAGACCAGGCTGTTGAAGGCGATGGGCACGGCGCGCACGTGGGTCACGGCAATGCCCTGCTGATCGAGGGCGAGCGCAAAACGCTGTTCGGCCGCCATGCGCCCGGCCAGCCCATAGCCCAGGTAAGCGGTGCTGAACGCCAAGGCCACGCCCAGCACGGTGACGGCCTTGCCAGTCATGCCTTTGAACGCCGCGTACAGCACAGCGCCTAGCAAGGGCAAGGTGTACACCGGGTCGATGATGAACACCGCCGCCCAACTCTTCGGAGTCAGGCTCAGGGGCCAGAACAGCTGGGTGCCGTAAACCGTGAAGGCATCGAGTATCGGGTGGGTCACCAACACCAGCCAGAACGCCAGGAACAGGCGCGTTAGGCGGTAGCCTTTGTCGGGCCAGCGCCTTCGGGCGACCGCGCTGACCAGCCAGGCCAGTACCGCCGCCAGGGCGGTGAGGACGAAGAGGGAGTGAGAGAAACCCCGATGGTAGGTCATCTGCGACACCGGGTCGGCATAGCGGATCAGCACGTCGAGGTCCGGCAAGGTGCCCAGGGCCGCGCCGTACAACAGCGAACGACGCCCCTGGATACGCCCCAGCACCGCGCCTTGGAGGGCGGCGCCGAGGACAGCTTGGGTCAGTGAGTCCAAGGTGAAAGTCCCTGATCGGTGTTTTTCAGGAACCTACCCTCATTCACCGGGCTCGCCAAGGGGCGGCTGCACAGCCTATCTCAGGCGCCGCCTGGGGCGTGCTTCGTACAGGCTTAAACAGGCTTACAGCAGTTGCCAGGTGTACACCAGAATCAAGCGGTTCTCATCGATGTCACTACGGTAGTTGGAGCGTGCCATGGCATTGCGCACGCGAATCCCCAACCCTTTGAACAGCCCGCCCTGCACCGCATAACCCAGATCGAGGTCGCGCTCGCGGTCCTTGCCCTCGAAGCCTTGGCCGGTGTCCACATTATTGCCGGTGATGTAGCGCACCGTGGCCGTCAGCCCAGGGACGCCCATCGCAGCGAAGTTGTAGTCGTAACGCACCTGGTAGGAACGCTCGTCGGTGTAGGCGAACTCGTATGTCGGCACTTCATTGCCCAGCGGCGAGATGTTGGCGAATACCCGAGGGAACGGGCTGTCGCCATAGATCCCCTGATAGCCGACATGGAAGCTGTGCCCACCCTGCCGGGCGGTGAACAACGAAAAGAACGCCTGGTTGTCGATGTTGCCCAGCAGCGCATCACCGTCCTCGCGGGCGGTGAAGTAGCCCAGGTTGGCGCTGAGCACCCAGTCGCCGAGCGGCTTGCTGTGCTTGAGGCCGATGAAGCCCTGTTCGTAGATGTCCTGCAGTTGGCCGTACCAGAGGCTGGCGCTGCTTTGGTTGTCGTTGAAGGCATAGTCGCCACCGACATAGTTGAAGGCGTCGCTTTGTGCCTGGCGCATGGGCACATGCCCGAGCATGGCGGTCATCTTGTCGTCACCGGCCTCGTTGCGCAGGTGGCTGGAGGTGAGGTGCCCGGCCTGCAGGGTCAGGCCGGCCAGTTCGCCGGAACTGAGGCTCACACCTTGGTAGGTCGGCGGCAGTAGGCGAATGTCGCTGAACGTCAGCACTGGCAGGTTGGGCTGAAGTTCGCCGAACCTCAGTTCGGTCTTGGACAGACGCGCCTTGAAGGTCGGCGCCAGGCGGCTGTATTCGTCCGCGGCGCGGCCATCGCTGTGAACCGGCAACAACCCGGTATTGACCCGGTCAGGGCTGCTGTCGAGCTTGATGCCCAACAAGCCCAGGGCGTCCAGGCCGAACCCCACCGTGCCGGGGGTGTAGCCCGACTTGAAGTCGAGGATGAAACCCTGGGCCCACTCCTGGGCCTTCGATTGCTGATTGGCCCCGACGATATCCGAATAGTCGCGGCTGAAGTAATAGTTGCGGGCGCTCAGGCTGGCCTTGGCATCCTCGAAAAAGCCGTTTTCCGCGGCCAGCAGGGGTTGGCTGAGCAAGGTGATGCCCAGGGCGACACAAGGGGTGTGGTTCATTCCGAAGCTCTCTTTGATCTTGTTTTTATGGGTAAAGCGCTGGGAACGCGTGGGTCTTGAGTGATACCTCTCCTCTTCAGCGGGCGCGGCGCAAGGCCGCTTGAACACGGGGGCGACGCAGGCGTGGCAAGGCGTGGGCGGCAAGACCGAACAACAGGCCCCAGAACGGCGCCGACAACCCGAGGAAGGACACACCGGAGGCGGTCACCAGGAAGGTGAACAACCCCGCGTCGCGTTCGGCCGGTTCGGACAGGCTCCTGGCCAGGGCCTCACTGATCGCGCCGTACAGGGCCAGGCCTGCCAGCGCGGCAATGAGCGCGGCGGGAAACGCCGCGAACAGCGACATCAAGGTAGCGCCGGCGATACCCAGCAGTAGGTACAGCACGCTGCCGGATACTGCCGCCACATAGCGCCTGCGTGGGTCCTCATGGGCTTCGCGCCCGGTGCACAGGCTCGCGGTGACCGCCGCAAGGTTCAGTCCATGGCAGCCAAAAGGCGCGAGCAACGCCCCCCCTACGGCGCTGGCGCTGATCAGGGGGCTGGCCGGCACGCTGTAACCGGCATTGCGCAGCACCGCCATGCCCGGCATGAACTGCCCGCTCAGGGCCACCAGCACCATGGGCAGCGCCAGGCTGAACAGGGCTGCAACACTGAACTGCGGTGCGATCAAGCGTGGCGAGGCCAGCTCCAGCACCAACGCATCACTGCGAAACTGCCCGCTGAGCAGCGTGACAAGCGCGCCGACCAGCAGCACCATCGCCACCGCATAGCGCGGCTGGCGCGCGCGCATCAGCACGTAGGTGGCGAACATCGCCAGCACCAACGTTGGCTGTACCGGCAACGCGCGGAACACCTCGGCACCGAAACTGAACAGAATCCCGGCCTGCATGCCAGCGGCAATGGAGCCCGGCAGGCGAGCGATGATGCGGTCGAAGGCGCCGCTGATGCCGATCACCAGCAACACCAGGTTCGCCACCAGATAGGCGCCAATGGCCTGCTCCAGACCCAGCTGCGGCAAGGCGGTGACCAGCAGCGCCGAGCCCGGGATCGACCAGGCGATCACCACCGGCACCCGATAGCGCAGGCTCAGCAACGCCCCCAGCACCGCGCTGCCCATGGACACCGCCCAGACCCACGAGGACAGCACAGCGTGGGGCAAGCCGGCTGCCTCGGCGGCATGAAAGATGATCACCAGTGGCCCGGCATAGGAAATCATCGTCGCGATCATGCCGGCGACGATGGCCGACACGGAGCAATCTTTGAACAGGTCTTTCATGGGACCTCTCGCAAGCACTGGCCGGCCTTGGTGGCTGGCACTTGTTTTGTGTTGCCTTCATCGCAGGCTGGCGCTGGCTCCGCGGTGCTTTCTTCGTGGCTAAACCCGCTCCCACCGCAACACCGTGCCTGTGGGAGCGGGTTTACCCGCGAAGAGGACACCTCGGTGTATCAGCCCTGCTGCAACGCCCGCGGCCGTCCGCTGCGCTGCTCGGCCTCGCTGTCCACGGCCTTCTGCAGTTGGAAGTCGAACGTGAGCTCGGCATACCGCCCCTCCACACCCCGTGCGCCGTCCTCGCGGAACTTGATCTCGCCAACCAGCCCATCACGGGTGGCGTAGGCGAAGTCGTCCCACAGGTACTGGTCGCCGGCCAGGTTGATCTGGGTGGTCAGGTGGCGATGACCCGGCGCAGAAATGAAGAAGTGGATGTGCGCCGGGCGCTGGCCGTGGCGGCCGAGCAAGTCCAGGCATTCCTGGGTCGGCCCCTGCGGGTCGCAGCCGTAGCCCGAAGGCACGATGCTGCGTGCGCGGTAGCGGCCCTGGGCGTCGGTGACGATGCGTCGGCGCAGGTTGTACTGCGACTGGCTCTGGTCGAAGAACGAGTAGGTACCGCGGGTGTTGGCATGCCACAGATCGACTGTGGCGCCGGCCACCGGCTGGCCGTTCGGGTCGAGCACCTGGCCTTCGAGGAACATCACCGTGGCCACGCCCTCCTCGCTACCGTCGTCCATGCGCACTTCGCCTTCAGCAATAGGCGCACCGGCGACATACAGCGGGCCTTCGATGGTGCGTGGGGTGCCACCGGTCAATCCGACCTGGGCGTCCTTGGCGTCCTGCAGCAGGTCGAGGAAATGCTCAAGACCCAGGCCTGCCACCAGCAGCCCGGCCTCGCCTCGCCCGCCCAGGCGGTTGAGGTAGTCGACGGCGAGCCAGAACTCGTCCTCGGTGATCTCCAGGTCCTCGATCAGGCGGGCGGTATCCTGCAGCACGCGCTGGATGATGCGCTTGATGCGCGGGCTGCCGTCGTCGTTACCGAAGCCGGCCGCCTCTTCGAAGAACTTCTGGATATCGGCAGTGTGGGAAATCTTCACGGTCATGGTGCGTACCTCATCTTGTTCTTGTGCAAGGGTTCGAATCAGCGGTCGTCGCTGTGGATCGACGAGGGGTGGCGGCACAAGCCGTCGACCTCGATCTCCATGTAGGGGAACAGCGGCAGTTGCATCAGGGTGTCGTGCAGGGCCTCGACGCTGGGCACGTCGAACACGCTGTAGTTGGCGTAGTGGCCGGCGATACGCCACAGGTGGCGCCAGGTGCCTTCGCGCTGCAGGCGCTGGGCCAGTTCCCGTTCATCGGCCTTGAGTTGCGCGGCCTTGGCCGGGTCCATGTCGACCGGCAGCTTCACGGTCATCTTCACGTGGAACAGCATGGGATTCTCCTTGAGTCTGGTTAAGTCGTTGTGGGCGCGGCTTTAGCCGCGAACACCGGCACAGCCGGTGCCATCCACCGCGTTGTCTGCTACGCGGCTGAAGCCGCTCCCACAGGTTGTGTGTTCCTTCAGCGGCGGGCGAAGCGCGCCAGACGGGCTTCGTCCAGGGTCAGGCCCAGGCCCGGAGTGCGCGGCACGTGCAACTGGAAGTCGCGGTACTCCGGCGCCTGGGTGACGATCTCCTCGGTCAGCAGCAACGGCCCGAACAGCTCGGTGCCCCAGGTGATCTGGCGCAGAGTGAGGAACGCGTGGGCCGAGGCCAGGGTGCCGATCGAGCCTTCGAGCATGGTTCCGCCGTACAGGGCGATGCCGGCGGCTTCGGCGATCTGCGCGGTACGCAGCACGGCACGTGGGCCACCGTTCTTGGCGATCTTCAGGGCGAAAATGCTGGCGGCCCCGTCGGCGGCCAGGCTGAACGCATCCTCGACGCTCTCGATCGATTCATCGGCCATGATCGGCGCCGGGCTGCGCTGGTTCAGGCGGACCTGGCCGGCGCGGTTGATGCGCGAGATCGGCTGCTCGATCAGATCGATGCCGTTGTCGCCCAGCACCTGGCAGGCGCGGATGGCCTGGGACTCGTCCCAGTACTGGTTGACGTCGACCCGCACGCTGGCCCGCTCGCCCAGCGCACGCTTGATCGCCACCACGTGCTTGAGGTCCTGCTCCACCGGGTTGGCGCCGATCTTGAGCTTGAACACCCGGTGGCGACGCACCTCGAGCATGTGCTCGGCCTCGGCGATGTCGCGTGCGGTGTCGCCGCTGGCCAGGGTCCAGGCCACTTCCAGGCTGTCGCGCACCCGCCCGCCGAGCAATTCGCTGACCGGCAGCCCCAGGCGTTTTCCCTGGGCGTCGAGCAGCGCGCTCTCGATACCGGATTTGGCAAAGGTGTTGCCCTTGGCGAGCTTGTCGAGCTTGAGCATGGCGGCGTTGATGTTGTCTGCCGGCAGGCCGATCAACGCCGGTGCCAGGTGCGCGTCGATGTTGGCCTTGATGCCTTCGGGGCTTTCGTAGCCGTAGGCCAGCCCGCCGATGGTGGTGGCCTCGCCGATGCCCTCCACGCCGTCGCTGCAGCGCAGGCGCAGGATCACCAGGGTCTGCTGCTGCATCGTGTGCATCGCCAGCTTGTGCGGGCGGATGGTCGGCAGGTCGACGATGATCGCCTCCAGCCGGTCGATAGTCGGGCTTGTCATGCAAGGCCTCCAGTTGCGTCAGTGAACGGTCAGGCCTGGGCAGGCGCGGCCAGGCCGTGGCGCCGGCTGCTGGCCAGGTGCACGGCCATGGCCAGCGCGGCAATGGCACCAGGGATGGCAAAAGCGATGAAGTTCAATTGCAGCGGCAGGTTGATGCCCATCAGCGCACCGCCCAGCAGCGGGCCGACAATGGCGCCGTTACGGCCGATGCCCGACGCCCAGCCCAGCCCCGTGGAGCGCACCGACAGGCCATACAACTGGGCGGCGCCGGCATACAGCAGGATCTGCGTGCCGATGGTGGTGGCACCGGCGATGAAGATCAGCCCGTAGAGCACCGGCATCGGGCTGTTCACGCCCAGCAGGCTGATGGACAAGGCCGCAGCCAGGAAGAACGCCACCTTCACCTTGACCAGGTTGTAACGGTCCCCCAGCCAACCACCGAAGATCGCCCCGGCCATGCCACCAAAGTTCAGCGCCAGCAGGAACGACAGGCTCGAGCCCAGGCTGTAGCCGGCATTGGCCATCAGCTTCGGCAGCCAGGAGCTCAGCGCATACACCATCAGCAGACAGCAAAAGAACGCCAGCCACAGCGCCAGGGTGCGCACCGCCAGGCCCTCGCGGAACAACGCCGCCACCGAAGCGCCCTTGGCCTTGCGCTCCACGACCTGCAGCACGTCGTCCGCCTGCACGTCGCAGTCAGGATCCAGACGCTTGAGCAGCGCACGTGCGTCCTTCACGCGGCCCTGGCGTACCAGAAAGCCGATGGACTCCGGCAGGTAGTAGAGGATCACCGGCAACAGCAGCAGCGGCAGCGCCGCGGCAAAGAACATCGACTCCCAGCCAAAGCGCGGCAGCAAGTAGATGCCGACGCCTGCCGAGAGCATGCCGCCCAGGGAGTACCCGCTGAACATGATCGCCACCAGGGTGCTGCGCAGGCGCTTGGGCGCGTATTCGTTCATCAGCGCCACGGCGTTGGGCATCAGCCCGCCGCAACCGAGCCCAGCGATAAAGCGGTAAATACCGAATTCGCCAGGGCTGCTGGCAAAGCCATTGAGGATGGTCGCCCCGGAAAACAGCGCAAAGCACAGGGCAATGCCCTTCTTGCGGCCGATGCGGTCGGCCAGGCTGCCGAACGCCAGGGCGCCGAACATCATGCCGAACAGCGCATAGCTGCCCAGGGCACCGGCCTGCAACGGGGTCAGGCCCCACTCTTTCATGATGACTGGCAGGACCACACCGTAGATGAACAGGTCATAGCCGTCGAAGATCAGCAGCAGGCCGCACCAGGCCATGACCATCCAGTGAAAGGGCGTGAAGCGTGCGTTGTCGATGATCGCTTGGACGTCGAGGGTTCGCATGGCATCTATCTCTGTTGTTTTTGTTGTGTGAAGAAAACCTTGCCGCAGCCGATCTCAGCCGAGATCGCCACCACCGACCGGCAACGTGACGCCGGTGATGTAGGAGGCCTCGTCGGAGGCCAGGAACAGGATCGCGCCGACCTGCTCGTCGATGGTTCCGTAGCGCTTCATCAGGCTGCTGGCGACGGTCTGGTCGACGATCTGCTGGTACCAGGCCTTTTCCTGCTCACTCTGCTCAGTGCTGTTGCGCGGGATGCGCCGCGGTGGCGCCTCGGTGCCGCCCGGTGCGGTGGCATTGACGCGTACTCCACGGCCAGCGGTTTCGAAAGCCAGGCAGGCGGTCAGCGCATTGACGCCGCCTTTGGCCGCGCCATAGGGCACGCGGTTGACGCCACGGGTAGCGATGGAAGAGACGTTGACGATGGCGCCGCTGCCGCGCTCGAGCATGTATGGCAGCGCCGCATGGCAGCACCACAGGGTCGGGAACAGCGAGCGACGCACTTCGGCCTCGATCTGCTCGACCGCGTAGTGCTCGAACGGCTTGGCCCAGATGGTCCCGCCGACGTTGTTGATCAGGATGTCGAGACGGCCGAAGGTCGCCACGGCCTGGGCCATCACCTGGGCACAGTCGGCGTGCTGCTCCAGGTCGGCGATGAGGGTCAGCACGCCCTCCCCGGCCAGCTCGTGGACCAGCTCGGAGCGGTCCACCGCAACCACCTGGGCGCCCTCGGCCTTGAGCCGCCAGCACACGCCGCGGCCGATGCCTTGGGCGGCGCCTGTGACCAGCGCGACCTTGCCTTGGAATCTGTTGTTCATCTGCATTTCTCCGATGCGCCGCTGCCAGAGCGTTCGCGGGCGAAATAAAAAGGGGCCGCCCTCACCCGCACGATGCGGGCAGCCCCGTGAAACCTCAGGCCGCCGCCGCAGCAAACTTCTCGTAGTAGAAGTTCGCCGGCGTGATGCCTTGCTCGCGGATGTAGTGGCTGACCGCCTCGACCATCGGTGGCGGCCCGCACAGGTACACGTCCACGTCGCCGTCATTGAGGTGGCGTGGCTCGATGTGCTGGGTCACGTAACCCTTTTGCGGGTACTGACTGTCGGGGTTGGCCACACAGGCGCTGAAGGTGAAGTTGGGAATCCGCGCGGCCAGGGCCTGCAGGCGGTCCAGCTCGACCAGGTCAAAGTCGTTGGTGACCCCGTAGATCAGGTGCAGCGGGTACTCGCTGCCCTGCTCGGCGATCTTCTCCAGCATCGCCGTGAACGGTGCCAGGCCGGTGCCACCGGCCAGCAACAACAGGGGCCGCTGGATCGGGCGCAGGTAAAAGCTGCCCAGAGGGCCGGCCAGGGTCATCTGGTCGCCCGCCTTGGCCAGGCTGGTCAGGAAACTGCTCATCAGGCCACCCGGCACATTGCGGATCAGGAAGCTGACCTCGCCGTCCTTTTGCAGCGAACTGAACGAGTAGGCGCGGGTCTGTTCGCTGCCCGGCACCTTGAGGTTGACGTACTGCCCCGGCAGGAACGCCAGACGGTTCAACGCCTCGCCCTTGATCGACAAGGCAATGGTGCTTTCGGACAACTGCCGCACATCGCTGATGGTGGCCTCGAAGCTGGCCTGCTCGGTCTTGCACAACTGCGAGGACGCCGGAACGCGGATCACGCATTCGCTCAACGCACGCATCTGGCAGGTCAGGACGTAACCTTGGGCTATCTCGTCCTCGTTCAGGGCGTCTTCGATGAAATTGTCGCCCAAGTCATAGCGCCCGGCCTCGGCCTGGCACTTGCAGGTGCCACAGGCACCGTCGCGGCAGTCCAGCGGGATGTTGATGCCTTGGCGGTAGGCGGCATCGGCGACGGTCTCGTGGCCGTCGGCCTGGATGAAACGGGTGACCCCGTCTTCGAAATTCAGTGCGATCTGGAAGCTCATGGCGTACCTCCGGGGCGAGCCTGGCCGCGGCGCGCCTTGCGGCACCCCGAACGGCCCTCGCCGTGACCTGGGATCAGATGTGGTAGATGTCGATGACCTGACGGACGTAGTCGTTCTTCAGGACCACCTTCTTGGCCAGGATCAGCGGTTGCTCGCCGCGCAGATCGAGGGTGTAGAAGCTGGTGCCGAAGTAGCTGTCGGTGGTCTTGTAGCGAAAGCTCAAGGTGTGCCAGTTGAAGCGCACCTGGCATTGGCCATCGCCCTGCTCGACGATCTCGATGTTGCTGATGTTGTGCGAGGTGCGAGTGTCGGGCACCGTCGCGCTGGAGCGCTCGGTCTTGATCCGGAACACCCGGTCCTCCAGACCGCCACGGTTGCCGTACCAGATCAGCGAGATTTCACTCTGCGGGTCTTCGGTGAGCGTGTCGTCATCGTCCCAGGACGGCATCCAGAAGGTCGCATCGGCGGCGTACAGCTCCAGCCATTGGTCCCACTGGGCATCGTCCAGGTAGCGCGCCTCGCGGTAGAGGAAATCGCGCACGGTCTCGTAAATGCTCATTGCACGGCCTCCACGGGGATCAGTCGCTGTTCCTGCTCCAATGCCTTGAGCATGGTGTCCTGCCAATACTTGTGCTGCAGCACGAACAGGCCTTCATCCTCGGTGCGCACGCCCGAGAGCAGCGGCTTGAGTTCGATCTCCTTGGCCGCCTCGTCGGCGCCTTCCACCCAATGGGTCGCGCCCCGGGACATGTCGTTCCAGCCGGTGCCGGCGCCGTAGCCGGTCTGACAGGAGCGGAACTCTTCCAGGTCGTCCGGGGTGGCCATGCCACTGACGTTGAAGAAGTCCTCGTACTGGCGAATGCGCTTGGCCCGCGCCTCGGCGCTTTCGCCCTTGGGCGCGATGCAGTAGATCGTGATCTCGGTCTTGTTCACCGAAATCGGCCGGGCGACGCGAATCTGCGAGCTGAACTGATCCATCAGGTAAACGTTGGGGTACAGGCACAGGTTGCGCGAGTTCTCGATCATCCAGTCGGCGCGGGCCTGGCCGAAATCGGCGGCCAGCTGCTCGCGGCGCTCGTAGGCCGGACGGTCTTCAGGGTTGGCCCAGCGGGTCCACAGCAACAGGTGGCCATGGTCGAAGGAATAGAAGCCCCCACCCTGCTTGGCCCAGGCGCCGGCGCTCATGGTCTTGATCTCTTCCCCGGCCTCGCGCTGCTTGCGCTGGTTCTGGGTGGCGGCGTAGTTCCAGTGCACGGAGCTGACGTGGTAGCCGTCGGCACCGTTCTCGGCGGTGAGCTTCCAGTTACCTTCATAGATGTAGGAGCTTGAGCCGCGCAGCACTTCCAGGCCTTCGGGGGACTGGTCGACGATCATGTCGATGATCTTGGCCGACTCACCCAGGTGCTCGCTCAACGGTTTGACATCCGCGTTGAGGCTGCCGAACAGAAAGCCTCGGTAGGACTCGAAGCGGGCGACCTTGGTCAGGTCGTGGGAGCCGTCGCAGTTGAAACTGTCGGGGTAGCCGGCGTTGGCCGGGTCTTTGACCTTGAGCAGCTTGCCGCTGTTGTTGAAGGTCCAACCGTGGAACGGACAGGTGTAGCTTGAGCGGTTGCCGCGCTTGTGGCGGCAGAGCATGGCGCCGCGGTGGCTGCAGGCATTGAGGAAGGCATTGAGCTCACCGTCCTTGTTGCGCGCGATGAAGATCGGCTGGCGCCCCATGGTCAGGGTGAGGAAGTCGTTCTTCTCGGGAATCTGGCTTTCGTGAGCCAGGTAGATCCAGTTGCCCTCGAAGATGTGTTTCATCTCCAGGTCGAACAGGCGCGGGTCGGTGAACATCTCCCGCTTGCAGCGGTAGACACCTTTTTCCCGATCGTCCTCGAGCATGGCATTGACGTAGTCGAATCCCAGGGACATGGCCAGGGTCTCCATTGTTATTGTTCAGGCCAGGTCAGGTTAGGGATTGGGCGGCGGGGGCAATATCCGGTTCGTGCAGAGTGCTATCCAGTTTGTGCAGGCAGATCGGCGTGGTGTGTGCGGGGCTTGCGCAATCGCGGGCAAGCCCGCGAGCACAGGTCAATTGCGGCGCTTGAGGGTCTCCGATGGCAGCTCGCCAAAGCGCTGGCGATAGTGCTCGGAGAACCGACCGAGGTGCAGGAAGCCATAGTCCATCGCCAGTTCGGTGACATTGCGGACCGAACAGCTGGCGTCGCGCAGGCAGGCATGCACCTGCTCGAGCTTGCGCTGGCGGATGTACTGCTTGGGCGTGGTGCCCAGGTGGCGGTCGAACAACGCATACAACGAGCGCAGGCTCATGCAGGCCTGCTCGGCCAGCCCTTCGGCGGTGAGCTCAAGCTTGAGGTTGCGGTCGATGTGCTCAAGGATGCGCTCCAGGCTCGCACCCGCCGCGCCCAAGGGTTCGCGCTGGACATTGGTGCTCATCAGCGTCAGCAGCTTGCTGGCGACGATCTGGCTGTAATGGCCCTGTACCCTGGGCAGCGAATCGCTCACCTCGGCTTCATGGCACACCATAGACAGCAGGTTGACGAAACCATCGAGCTCTTCCAGCCGGTAGTGGTTGCGCAAGAATCGCACTCCGCCGCTGGGCCGCTGCCAGCGTTGCTCGTCGCAGATCGAGTCGAGCAGATGGGTGGGCACCTTGAGGATGAACTTCTCGCAGTCCTCCGAGTAGGTCAGGTCCACCGGCTCGTCCGGGTTGATCAGCAGCAGTTCGCCCGGCACCAGGTAATGCTCACGCTGGTGCCCACGCCACAGACAATTGCCGTTGAGCAGGATCTGCAGGTGATAGATGGTCTCCAGCGCCGGCGATGTGACCCTCACGCTGCCGCCGTAGCTGATGCGGCACAGGTCGAGTTCCGCCATCTTGCGGTGGCTGAGGCTGGATTGGGGATGGGTGGTACGGGACAGGCCGATGCAATGCTGGCCCACGTGCCGGTTGACGTAGTCGGACACGACATAGGGGTCGGCGCGATGAAATACGCTGCTGCGCTCGCTCAACAGGCGGCTTTCCATAGGCAAGGCACTCGGCTTCGTTATTGTTCTGTTCGCCGCCTCCTACGGGCACTGGGGCCAGTGGTTGCGGTCATTCACGGTCAGTCTATCGAGCCGGTGGAGGGAACATGTGGGCAGGCGACCACCGGCGTGGTGCTCGCCACACACTAAGCAAAAAGCCGGACCCTGGGCAATGCGACTTAAGCAAACGACGTGCGGATAACGAACGCCCCACAAGCGAGACGTGTTCGGTGATCGGACAACACGCCCCCCCTATTTGCAGGTCAACCCACCAATAGGCTGGTGCTAACACCTCAAGGCAGTTGCTCCGGCAGGGTTGCCGAGCCCTTGTCGACTTCATGACGCCGGCTATTGCACCGGCAGGAAATTCAGCAACAGCAGGCTTTGCGCATAGTTCAGACCGATCCGCCGGTAGCGTTCGTCGAGCATCTGGGCCAACAGGTCCAACCGCGCGACGATCTTGCCGAACTCCACGGCGAAGCTCAGGTTGGTGCCCTCTTCGGAGATTTCGTTGGAAAACAGCAGCAACACGCCATTGGCGTCCTGGCGCTGGCTCAGCATCCAGGTGGCCTTCTCGATGTTGCGGGCAGCGTTGTTGATGAACAGCGGGTCGATGGTGTCGGTCATGTAGAACTCGGTGCGCCCGCCGTGAGCGGTGATCAGCATGCTGCCGATGGCATAGATGAAGGCACCGACCCGGTCGCCGCGAAATTCCGGGCTCAAGGCATAACTCAAGGCCGCCAGGTCGCGCCGATTGCCAAGCTGCGCCAGGGGTTGGCGCTGCTCGATCGCCAGGCGGATCTGGCGCTCGGCGGTGGCGGCGTCGAGGTAGCCTGACTGCTTCCACTGGTTGGGATTGCGCTGGTAGAGCTTGTTCATCAGCAGGTACAGGCTCTGCAGATTGTCGCGCATGGCGATCGTCGCCATGCGGTCGACGCTGGTCTGGAACAGCTCGCTGGGCTTGCCGTCACCGAGCTGGGTCAGGACATCGCGCCCCTGCTCCTGGGTGCAGGCGCACAGAGCGGTCAAGGCACCTGCCAGAAGCAGGTGAGAGAAGGGTTTGGGCAGTGAAACAACCATCGGCACCGGGGTCTGGGATCAACGGCTGGGTCGGGCATCGGCTCAGCCTAGCCATCGATAGAGCGTGCAAATGGAGAAAAGTGCGGTGGGTAAGCGAAACGCTTGTGGTGCAGGGACGCTTCACAGGCCAAACACCCGACTCAAGCACAGCGCTGTACTGTGGCAGCAACTGTCTTGTGTTACTTGCAATGGCCTATTCGCGGGCAAACCCGCTCCCACAGGGACAACGGTGTCGTTGAAAGCACCGCAGAACCCCGTGGTGGGTTTACCCACGAAGCGATCACATGGCGTGACGCAGCATCTCGATGACCTGGGCATGCAGCGCAGGATCGCCACAAGCCACCACGCAGCCGCCGTTCTGCGCCGAGCTGCCGTCCCAGGCAGTGATCACACCGCCTGCGCCTTCGATGATCGGCATCAGCGCCTGCACGTCATACGGCTGCAGGCTGGCTTCGACGATGACATCGACAAAGCCCGACGCCAGCATGCAGTAGGCGTAGCAGTCACCGCCATAACGCATCAGCCGCGCCTTTGCGGCAACCGCCTCGAAGGCCGCCTTGCGCGCGGGCGTGTCGAACATGTCCGGGGTGGTGCACATCAAGGTCGCCGATGCCAGGTCGACGCAGGCGCGGGTCTTGAGCGGCGTGCCGCTGCGCCAGGCGCCCTCGGGCGTGCCGACGAAGCGCTCGCCGGTAAACGGCTGGTTCATCACACCCACTACCGGACGCTCGCCGTCGTTCAGGGCGATCAGCGTGCCCCACAGCGGCAGGCCGGTGATGAACGCGCGGGTGCCGTCGATCGGGTCCAGCACCCAGGTCAGTGGGCTGCTGCCCTTGGCCACGCCTTGCTCTTCACCGAGGATGCCATGGGCCGGATAACGCGCCTGGATCAGCTCACGCATGGCCTCTTCGGCAGCCTTGTCGGCTACGGTCACCGGGTCGTACAGTCGCCCGCCCTTGTCCTCGACGTCCAGGCTTGCACGGAAATACGGCTTGATCGCCTCAGCGGCGGCATCGGCCAACTGCTCGGCGAAGGCGCGGAATTCGCCAATCTGTTCAACGCTCAGGGACATGGATCAGGCCTCGATGTAGGAGAAAAGGCTCGCATCATACCCCAGTCGCCGGGCACTGGAGGCATCGACACAGGGCCTACCAGCCACCAGGGTCTAGACTGAGAGAGGAACTTGGGCGCCGCTTGGCGCGTAAACCGGCACGGGCGGTTTGGGGGCCGTCACACGTGGAGGTATGAGATGAGCCAGTTCAAGCGATTGTTCGTGATGCTCGGCCCGCAGATGCGCCATACACCTGCCCTGCAAAGGGCCGCGGCGCTGGCTGAATCCAGCGGCGCCCTGCTGGATATCAACGTGTTCGTTGACGATGTCGACACCTTTGGCTTGATGAGCGACAGCCGCGAGCGTGAGCGACTGCTCGAGCACAACCGCCAGTGGCTGGCCGACGAAGTCGAACAACTGCGCAACGCCGGACTGGATGTGTCCACCGAGCTGCTGCTGACCCGCGACCCGCTGGGCAGTGTGCTGGAACAAGTGGAGCGCCTGGGATGCGATCTATTGATCAAGGACGTGCAGCACGAACCGGTGCTCAAGCGCCTGCTGGTGACGCCGCTGGACTGGCAGTTGCTCAAGGACAGCCCTGTTGCCGTGCACCTGGTCAGCGACATCCGCCTGCCCCTGCCCCGGCAGATCGCCGCCGCGGTAGATCTGAACTGCCATGGCGCAGGCGAACATCTGGATGAACAGGTCATCCGCTGCGCCCATGCCCTCGCCCTGCAGTGCAACGCCGAACTGCACCTGTTGCATGTGTGCGACGCGGCCAAGACCCACATCGCCGACTTCGGCGCCGGCACCGTGACCATGCCAGGCTTTGACGGCAGCGTGCGCACGGCTCAGCGCGCCGCTTTCAACCGTCTGGGCGATCACCATCAGATCGATCTTGAGCGTCGGCACTTTCTGGAGGGGCCGGCCACGCGCGCGATTGCCCAGTTCGTCAGCCATAGCCGAATCGACGTGATCGTCATGGGCAGCCATCGTCACGATGCGATGCAGACCTTCCTCGGCGGCACCACCGCCCATGTGGTGGAGCATCCGTTGTGCAATGTGCTGGCGATCAAGGCGGTGCGCTGACATGCAGAGACGTTACAGGCGTGCAAAAGCCGTTGTCTTGCGTTGCCTGTGCTGCCCTATTCGCGGGTAAACCCGCTCCCACAGGATTGGCGATGATCCCCTGTAGGCGCCGGTTTACCCGCGAATACCGGCGCAGCCGGTTCCAGACAACGCGTAGCGCTCCTACAGCCGCGCTACCCCTCAATGGGTATCAGAAGCCCTTGCTGTAGTACAGCGAGTAGGACTCGATGCCGTCGTTCGGCTGCTTCAGACCGGCGTTGGAATAGTGCATTGCACGCACACCGATCTTCTGTTCGGCCGGCAACTTCAGGCCAAAGCCGATGCGGTCTTCGAAGTTGACCGAAGAGCCCAGGCGCTGATCGCCCACATCGGTCTTGGAGAATGCCGCAAGGCCAATACCGGCTTCGATGAAGGGGGTGTAGGTAAAGCCGCTGAACTCATAGACGAACACCGGGCTGAACGACAGCGAATGTGCGCCGCTGGCCTCGCCGCCTTCCCAATAGGTGTAGGCAGCATCCCAGTAACCGGTCAGGTGGCCGGTATTACTTTCGAACCACTTCTTGTCCCATTCGAAGGAAAGGCCAATACGGTAGGTCATGTCGCCTTGGCCGGTAGCACCAACGGCGCCGGACACTTGTGCGGCCTGGGCCATGTTGGCGCCGGCCAAAGCCAGGACGGCGGCAGCCAGCGAAGCGGCGAGACGGGTTGTCATCTATGAATCTCCTGATGGTCTTCACGGACAAGCCGGCGCAATGCCTGCCGGCTTGATTCCAGATTGGGGGGCTTATGCCCCTCCTTCTTAGTGTCCTGAACCAGGTGCATCCAACCAAGTTACAAGACGTAATACTTTTTCGATTATCGGCCAACCAAACAAAAAGTTGAAAGGCTATTTGCCGCTTGTTGATAAAACACTCTGTTGCATATTTGTAAACAATTGACCATGCCGCACGGGCTCCAATATCACAGCACCAAACGGTCGTTAAGTAATACCTTAAACATGCTGACTAACTGCCCTCTTGCAGATGCCGCCTGCAGCCGCGCTCAGTCATACACCGACTCCTCGTGCTCACCCAACAAGCGCCGCTGCCTGGGCGTCGCCTCTTCCAGCACTTCAGGGTTGAAGTGCCAGGCCAGGTAAGGTGAGAACTTCTGCGCAACCATGCGCCGGCCGTAGTGCACTTGCAGCATGTCGCGCTTTGCGGCGCTGTGGTTGGCACCGCCGCCGTGCCACAGGTCACTGCGAAACACCAGCGCGTCACCGGCGTGACACAGCACTGCCCTGGCCCCCTGCCCCTGCCAGCTGTCCTCGCCCTCCTGGGGCGGGCGGCCGGCGAAATGGCTGCCCGGCACGATCCGGGTCGGACCAACGGACTCGTCGATATCGCACAGGTACAACTGGGCGGTGAGGATCTGGACGGGCTGGCAGTAATCCTCCCGGGCGCGGATCCAGTCCGGCAACTCCATGGGCAGGTAGTCCAGGTGCAGCCCCATGCCGGGGTAGCCGGGATGACTGCGCCAAGCGGTCTGGCCGATCACATGGCAATCCTGCCCCAGGACGGCCTCGGCCAAATCGATCAAGGGCGGAAGATCCAGAAACGACAACCACAGCGGATTGCGGTTGAACACACATTTGTAGTGTTCCAACAGGCCTTGGTAGTCCCAATGAAGCGGCTGCAAGTCATCGATGGCGCAGCGCAGCAACGCAATGCGCAATGGCTCCAGGACGCCCGGGATCAGCACGTAGCCGTATTCATCCAGCGATTTCAACTGAGTTTCCAGGTTCATGGCCATGCTCCGGCAGGCGCTCTGCTGAAATATCAGAAGGACGCGGAATCAGGATCGTTCAAAAAATATAGGCCCGATCGGTACCTCCTGCAGGAAGCCACGATCAGGCCTGTGGTCTGAATCCGACAGGAGTACAAATGTACTCCAGGGTATTCAGGGATGCTTTACCGCCAATGCAAACTCACATTGGCGGCGGATTTGCCGCTCACGGTGACCTGCTGCTGCACGGTCTGGCCGTCGGCATTGCCGGTGACCCGGTACTGCCCGGGCGGCAATTGCACGAACAACAGCGGGCCGACATCCTGCAACGCCAGGACCTGCTGGCCTTGGGCGTTCTGAATATCCACCGTTGCGCCGCTCTGGAACTTGTCCTCCGGGCCGACAGACAAGGTGACATGCAGGTCATAGCCGGGGGTGCGACGCAAGGCATTGGCTTCATCCTGACCGATTCCGCCTTGCAGGTAGCGCACGCCGTTCTGCTCTTGCGGTTGCAGTTGCACGGCTTGCGGATCGATCGGCGCATTCAGGTCGGCAGCGGCCGCAAGGGTCCAAGGCAAGGCCAGAGCCACCAACAAGGCGGCGCATAGCCCGTAATGATGTTTGCGCATGGTGCATTCCTCCCTTCGAGGGATGGTCTACACAATGTTCGACGCCACCTGGCCAGGGGTGTTCGAGGCAAGGACGGCCGTCGGTCAGGCCGCGCGCCGCTCTTCCAGCAGCTTGACGAACATGCTCAGGCTGCGCGAGACCGTTCCTCGGCGCCACACCAGCCAGGTCTTGAGGTAGCGAAAGTCCTCGGACAACGGCCAGACGCTCACCGTGCTGCACCCCGGCATGCTGTCGAGCATGCTGCGCGGCATCAGGGCTAGGCCGGCGCCGGCGCTTACGCAGGCCAGCATGCCGTGATAGGACTCCATCTCATGGATCTTGCCTGGCACCGCCTGGTCCTGGACGAACCAGTTCTCGAAGTGATGCCGATAGGAGCAATTGGCCCGGAAGGCATAGATGCTCTCGCCGTTCACATCCCGGGCCCGGCCCACCGGGGCATGGTTGAGCGGCGCGATGATGACCATTTCCTCCTCGAACACCGGCATGCCTTCCAAGGTCGGATGCAGCACCGGGCCATCGACGAACGCCGCCACCAGGCGCCCGGACAGCACACCTTCGAGCATGGTGCCCGACGGGCCGGTGGACAGGTCCAGGTCAACCTTGGGAAAGCGTTGGTTATAGGCCGCCAGCAGCCCTGGAATGCGCACCGCCGCGGTGCTCTCCAGCGACCCGAGGGCAAAGGTGCCCTGAGGGTCCTCGCCAGCCACGGTCAGGCGCGCCTCGTGTACCAGGTCGAGAATGCGTCGCGTGTATTCGAGAAAGTTCCAGCCCGCCGGCGACAGCCGGAGCCGGCTTTTCTCCCGGATGAACAGCTCCACGCCCAGGTCTTCCTCCAACTGCTTGATGCGCGTGGTCAGGTTCGAGGGGACGCGATGGATCTGCTGCGCCGCAGCGCTGATGCTGCCGTGCTCGGCCACGGCCTTGAAGATTTCCAGTTGCACCAGGTCCACGGTCTTTCTCCATTCGTGAATGTTTCGCTCATTATTATTCAGTTTTCATTAAAACCACACACCACTAGTCTGGGCGCCAGTCGGATACAACAACGAGGAGCCCGCCATGAGCGAGATCAGCAGCCTGACCCATGCCATTTCCGTCGACCCGCACAGCGGTGAGCGGATCGGCCATTACGCCTTCGACACCGACGCCGCACTGGAAGCGGCGCTGCAACGCGCCAAGAAAGGCTTTGGCCAGTGGCGCCAGGTGTCGCTGGGTCAGCGCAGCGAGTACCTGCTCGCCCTGGCAGATGCCCTGCAAGCCAATCACGAAGCCTTCGCCCAGATGATCACCCGCGAGATCGGTAAGCCGATCACCCAAGCCCGCGGCGAAGTCACCAAGTGCATCGGCCTGTGCCAGTGGTACGCCGAGCACGGTCCGGCCATGCTTGCGCCAGAACCGACCCAAATCGAGAAAGCCCGCATCGAATACCGTCCGATGGGGTCGATCCTGGCGGTGATGCCTTGGAACTTCCCGATCTGGCAGGTCCTGCGTGGCGCGGTGCCTGCGTTGCTGGCTGGCAACACCTATGTCCTCAAGCACGCACCGAACGTGATGGGCAACGCCTACCTGCTGCTCGACGCTTTCAAGCAGGCCGGGCTGCCCGAGGGCGTGTTCGAAGTGGTCAACGTCACGCCCGAAGGCGTCACCCGGGCCATCAATGACCCGCGCATCGCCGCCGTCACCCTCACCGGCAGCGTGCGTGCCGGCATGGCCATCGGCGCCCAGGCGGGCGCGGCGCTGAAAAAATGCGTGCTGGAACTGGGCGGATCGGACCCGTTCATCGTCCTGGCCGACGCCGACCTGGATGCGGCGGTCAAAGCTGCCGTGATCGGCCGTTACCAGAACACCGGCCAGGTCTGCGCAGCGGCCAAGCGCATGATCGTCGAGCAAAGCATCGTCGAGGCGTTCACCCGCAAGTTCGTCGAGGCTACCCGCCAGCTGAAGATCGGCAACCCGCTGGAGGACGACACCTACATCGGCCCCATGGCCCGCTTCGACCTGCGCGACGAACTCGACGGCCAAGTCCAGGCGACCCTGGCCGAAGGCGCCACGTTGCTGCTCGGCGGCAACAAGGTCGAAGGCGTGGGCAACTACTACGCACCCACCGTGTTTGGCGACGTCACCCCCGAGATGACCGCCTTCAAGCAGGAGCTGTTCGGCCCAGTCGCGGCGATCATCACCGCCCGGGATGCCGAGCATGCGGTAGAACTGGCCAACGACAGCGAGTTCGGCCTGGCCTCGACCCTCTACACCGCCGACCTCGCCCTGGCCGAGCGCATGACGGCCGCCCTGGATACCGGCGGCGTGTTCATCAACGGTTACTGCGCCTCCGACCCCCGCGTGGCCTTTGGCGGTGTGAAGAAGAGCGGTTTCGGCCGTGAGCTGTCGCACTTCGGCGTGCGCGAGTTCTGCAACGTGCAGACTGTGTGGCTGGATCGCAACTGATCCCTCCGCGCCAAAGCCACCAGCGCATTCGCGGATAAGCCCGCTCCCACCTGGCCCATCGGTGCTCTCGACAGCACCGCGGTACCTGTAGGAGCGGGTTTACCCGCGAACAGGCCAGTGCAAGCCACGAAAGACAGGCGCGCCCACAAGCGGCGAGCGCATCATACGACCTGCAGGTCGGCAATCAGCCGCAGCAGCCTCACCGTGTCGATGTCCAGAAGCCCCGCCGCCTCCCGGGCCGCGGAGAACTTCACGATTACCGTTTGCGTGCGGGTATCGGCATACAGGTACTGGCCGTGGATGCCGCTGCCCATCAGGGCGCGGTTATCCAGCACGTAGAACTGGCTCTTGTAGGCGCCGCCCGGCAGCCAGAGGCTGTAGTCGCAATTGTCCCGCAGGTAGGCAGGCTCGGCGCTGCCCAGGATCCGCTCGAAGAGCTTCGCAGGCAGGACCTGGCGATTGTCCAGCCGCCCCTTGTTCGCCAGCAGCAAGCCAACGCGCCCCAAGTCCGACAGGGTGGAACACACCCCCGCCCCGGTAATGCCTCGCCCCCAGGCATCGGTGATGTACAAGCCGTCATCCTCGCACCCCAGGCTGCGCCACAGCCGCTGCACCAGCCGTGGGAACGCAAGCCCCGTGACCACCTCGGCAACCCAGCCCAGCACCTCGCTGTTGGCCGTCACGTACTGGAAGAATCCACCGTGGGCGCGGTTCTGACGCAGCGACAGCAGGTAGCTGTGCAGTGACTGCGCGCACACCTGCCCGTCAGCTGGGCGGATCAACCCGCTGGCGTAGGTGTAATGCGAAGCGTGCGAGGTCGGGTCGGTGTAGTCCTCGCGGTAGTCGACGCCCACCGTCATGTCCAGCAGATGGCCAACGCTGGCAGTGGCGTAGGCGGTGCCAGCCAGGTCGGGAATCAGCTGCGCCACCTGAGTGTCATGGCTCAGGGCGCCGCGGTAGATCAACTCCTCGACGATCAACCCGACCAGCACCTGGCTCACCGAGAACCAGGCATGGCGATCGCCCACCTGCAGGCCGTGGTAGGTGCGTTCGAAGACCACCGCACCGTTACGGATCACCAGCAGGCCACAGGTCTGGCTGGCTCGCAGGTGCATGTCCAGGGTCACCCTAAGGCCACAGACGCTGTCGAAGGCCAGGTCTTCCAGGGGCCAGGGAGTATGGCGCGAAGGTGCAGGGGCTGCGCCTTCGCGGCGGATCGCCTCGGTGGGAAACAACTTGCTGACATTGCGAAACGCCCAGGTGCTGTAGGGATAGGTCAGCCAGTTGTGCCGCCCCACGCGTTTATCCGCAGGCGGTGGAAAGCCCTCCATGATGCCCTCGAGCACAGGGTCCGGCCCGCTGGGCGGGGCGGCGACCTCGAGGTAGGCGGCGCGTAGCGCGTCGTGATCAACAGGGTCATAGAGATGTGAAGACACAGAAGCTCCCACACAGACAGCCCGGCAGCACATTGAATGCCCGAATGCAGGCACAACGCGATTCCAGAAACGACACATGTCGCCCACAGGTATGTTTGGCGAGCATTGACAGCGCTGTCGTCGTTACCGGAACAGGCCCACCCTTCAAGAAAAACAATAGTCCTGGCCAGCCCCTAGAGACTGGAGACAACACGATGCGCCTGCCCCCTGCTCTACTGCTGGCCCTGACCTTGTTCACCACCCAAGGCCACGCCCAGCCACAACCGATCGATCAACAACGCTTCGCCAGCCAAAAGCAGCAGACCTTGCTGCCCAACGGCACCACCCTGGCCTATTACGAGGCCGGCGATCCGAAAGGCCCGGCATTGGTGCTGCTGCATGGGTTCACCGACAATGCCCGCTCCTGGAGCTTGACCCTGCCCTACCTGGACACGCGTTACCGGATCATCGCCGTCGACCTGCGCGGCCATGGGCGCAGCAGCGCGCCCGAATGCTGCTACACCCTGAACGACATGGCCTATGACATCCGTCTGCTGCTCGACCGCCTGGGCATCGCCAAGGCCAGCCTGGTTGGGCACTCGCTGGGCAGCATCCTCGCCCAGACCTTGGCCGAGCAATACCCCGAGCGGGTCGACAAGGTGGTGCTGGTATCGAGTACCGACTCCACCACCGAGATGAGCCAGGAAGGCGGTTGGCTGGCCACCCAGATCGCCGCGCTCAAGGCGCCGATCGACCCCGACTCGCCCTTCATGCGTGAGTGGTACGCCAACCCGCTGCCGGTCGATGCGGACTTCATCGCCCGGGAGCGGGTCGAAAGCGCCGCCGTGCCCTTGCAGGTCTGGCGTGGCGTGCTGCACGCCTTGCAGGTCACCGAATTCGGCCGTGACCTGCCCAAACTCAAGGCACCGGTGTTGATTCTGCACGGCAGCCAGGATTCGCTGTTCGATGCCAATGCCCAAACCGCGCTACGTCAGGCCCTGCCTCAGGCCAGGTTCCACGCCTTCGCCGATGCCGGTCACAACCTGGCCTGGGAGCACCCACAGGCCGCCGCCGAACAGATCAACGCCTTTTTAGCCAGCACCGCTGAAGAGACTGCGCGGGTCAGCCCTGGCGCAACCAGTCGATGAATCGGGCGAACAACTCGGATTGGGAGTTGATCTCGAGCTTCAGGTAGAGGTTCTTGCGGTGCATGCGAACCGTTTCCGGTGAGATGCCCAGCTCGATGGCCGTGGACTTGACCGAGTGCCCGCGCAGGATCATGTGCGCCACTTCGCGCTCACGGTCGGTGAGCACCTGGCAGCCGAAGCTGTCGAACGCCGCCTGCAGGCCGCCGGGCTCGGTGGCCTGCGGGGCTTCCAACAGGTGGGCATGTGCATAGCGCCCCAACAGTTCGCGCACCATCGGCTCCACCGCCCGCAGCAGGTCCAGTTGCGCAGCGCTCAGGCGTGTGCCGCTGCACCCCTGGAACAGGCTCAGCGAGACTTTGCGGTCCTCGGCGATATCGGCGATGAAGTAACTGTCTTCGCTGCAGCCGGTGCCTAGGTAATAGGCCTTGTAGTAGTCGCTGTCGAAGAAGTTGTCCGGCGCGATGTCTTCCAGGTGATAGAAGCCTTCAGCCAGCCCGTTCTCCACCGCCAGGCAGAACGGGTCGAGCAGGTAGCCTGCGGCGAAATAGCGATTGAGCACTGCATCGCGATGGCATTCGGGAATGCCCTGCTGGTACAGCAACCGCGGCGCGCGCCCCCGGCACTCCAGGCTGATCATCATCGACTCCACGCAAACCAGTTGCCCGATGGCTGCGGCCAGATGGGCCAAGGCATCGGGCGTGTCGCTGTGGGCGAACGCGTGCTGCAAGGCAGCATGCCACTGCTGCAGGGCGCCGAAGGTCAGGGTGATGGGGGTGTCGGGGGTAGGCTGGGTCATGCCCGGCAGTCTAGCCTGCCGGACATGCTCCCGCACAGCCTGTCTCAGGTGGATCATTGGCCGTGGTACAGCCCTTCGCTGCGCAGCTCCTGGGCGGTGTCGAGTATGCACTGACGGAGGATCTCGACGATCTCGTCGACCTGGGCATGGGTGATCACCAGCGGTGGCGACATCACGTTCAGGTGCATGATCGGCCGCACCAGCAGCCCCTTGGCCTGGGCTTTGCGGTGGATACGCTCGCCGATGTTCACCGCATCGTCGAACAGCGCCTTACTGGCTTTGTCGGCCACGAACTCGACACAGGCCATCAGTTTCAGGCAGCGCACATCCCCCACCAGCGGCAGGTCGCGCAGGGTCGCCAGGCGCTGCTCCAGGTAGGCGCCCACGTCATTGACGTGGTCCAGCAGATGCTCGCGCTCGATGATCTCGATGTTCTTCAGCGCTGCGGTACAGCACACCGGGTGACCGCTGTAGGTGAAGCCGTGGGTGAAGCAGCGGCCTTTGCCTGGCTCGGCGATCACCTGCCAGATCCGCTCGGAGAAAATGCACGCCCCCAGCGGCAAATAGGCCGAGGTCAGGCCCTTGGCGGTGGTGATGATGTCCGGTTGCACCCCGAACAGCTCCTCACTGGCGAAGAAGGTGCCCAGCCGCCCGAAGGACGTCACCACTTCGTCGGCGACGAACAGGATGTCGTAGGTCTGGCACAGCTGCCACATGCGCAGGAAGTAGCCCTTGGGCGGAATGATCACCCCACCCGAGCCCATGATCGGCTCGGCGAAGAAGGCCGCGACGTTGTCCGGGCCCAGCGAGAGGATCTTGTCCTCGAACTCGGCCACCAGGAAGTCGAGAAACTCGGCCTCGTCCATGTCATCCGGGGCGCGGTAAGGGTTGGGGTTGGAGACGTGGTGAATCAGCGGGTGTGCGTAATCGAACTCCGGTACCCGGTCGGCGGCCTTGTTGCCGATCGACATGGTCAGGGTGGTGGAGCCGTGGTAGGCGTTGTAGCGTGCGATGATGTGCTTCTTGTTCGGCTTGCCACGGCAGTTCTGGTAGTACTGGATCAGCCGGTAGGCGGTGTCCACCGCGGTCGAGCCGCCGGTGGTGAGAAACACATGGTTCAGGTCGCCGGGGGCCAGCTGGGCGAGCTTCTGGCACAACGCGATGGCCACGTCGTTGGCCATGTCGGAGAACGGGTTGGAATAAGCCAGCTTGCGCACCTGGTCGGCGATGGCCAGGGCCATTTCCTCACGGCCCAGGCCGATGTTGGTACACCACATGCCGCCCACGGCATCGAGGAAGCGGTTGCCCTCGGTGTCGCGGATATAGGCGCCCTCCCCGGCCACGATGTTCAACGCGCCTTGCTCACGGTGCTCGTCGAACATGTGGTAGCCGTGCATGTAGTGAGCCTTGTCGGCCTCCACCAACGCGTCCTGGGCAGGTGTCGAAGCGAATGCTTTGCTGGGCATGGCCATAGGGCAGCTCCTTGGCAGAAAACGAAGAAAAAGAACTCAGTAACCGGTCTTGACCGTGCTCCACACCCGGGTGATGGCACGCATGTCCCGAGGGGCTTGGGTCTT
The DNA here is from genome assembly GCF_051913525.1 of Pseudomonas sp. PKS. Classification (NCBI taxonomy): domain Bacteria; kingdom Pseudomonadati; phylum Pseudomonadota; class Gammaproteobacteria; order Pseudomonadales; family Pseudomonadaceae; genus Pseudomonas; species Pseudomonas sp. PKS. The sequence continues at coordinate 421,924 of NZ_JBEGDO010000001.1, forward strand.
CTGGGCGAACAGACGGCCACGGGTGGCGTCGTCGGGGTAGATGGCCGGGTTGTCGCGGATGTCCGCCTGCACCAGGGCCGTGGCGGCGCCATTACTGTTGGCGTAATGGATGTAGTTGGTCACCTTGGCCATGGTCTGCGGCTGCAGCAGGAACTCGATGAAACGGTGCGCATTGGCCACGTGGGGCGCGTCCTTGGGCAGGTAGAGGTTGTCGAACCAGATCAGCGAGCCTTCCTAGGGAATGAAGAAGTCCAAGGTGATGTTCTTTTTCGCCTCCTCGGCGCGGGCCTGAGCGGTGGCGTAGTCACCGGACCAGGTCAGGGCCATGCAGACATCCCCGTTGGGCAGGCTGGTAAGGTAGTTCACCGAATCGAACTTCTTGATGTAGGGGCGTATGCCCATCAGCAGCTTCTCGGCGGCCTTCAGGTCGGCGGGTGCGGCGCTGTGCGGGTCCTTGCCCAGGTATTGCAGGGCCAGCGGAATGACTTCGCTGGGCGCGTCCATCAAGGTGACGCCGCAATCGGCGAAGCGCGAGACGATCTTGGGGTCGAACAGCATGGCCAGCGAACCGATCGGCGCATCGGGCATGCGTGCCTTGATCTTCTCGACGTTGTAGGTCACCCCGGAACTGCCCCAGGTGTAAGGCGCCGAGTACTTCAAACCTGGGTCGTAGCCTTGCAGCTCATCGACCACCTTGGCGTCGAGGTTGTGCCAACTGGGCAATTGGCGCTTGTCCAGGGGCTGGAACACCCCCGCCTGGATCAGTGGTGGCACCAGGGAGGCATTGAGCATGACCAGATCGTAGCCAGAGCGGCCGGTGAGCAGCTTGGTCTGCACGGTCTCATAGCCATCGAAAGTGTCGTAGATCACCTTGATGCCTGTGGCTTTCTCGAAATCGGCCAGGGTGGTTTCGCCGATATAGTCGGTCCAGTTGTACAACCGCAGCGTATTGCTGGTGTTCTCTTGCGCCGCCTGCGTGACGGCAGTGGCGCACGTCAGCAACAGACTGCCAATCACCTTCTGTGCCTTGCCCATAGCAACTCCATCGTGTGACTGCTCGGGATGAGCCGGTGGACCTACTATCGGGACAATCGGCGAAGGGGAACATACCCCGAATGTGTGGGTCGCCTGGATTCTCGGGCCGCTGCGATGGAGTGCCAAGTACCCCAAAGGCTTGGCACCGGTGTTTTCATTCCTACCGCGAGTCGCGTAGAGTTTTCCACGCGACCAAGGGCTGGATCACGCATGGACAAATACACGCCACGCCAGTGGCTCCCCCACGAAAAGCCCAGTCTGCCGGGCTCACCTTCCACGCCCCTGCACGCCCCCGGCAAACGCCTGGCCTACGGTGCGGTGGGCCTTTTGGTGGCGATCACCGGCGGCCTGGGCAATGCCTTGGTCACCGCCAACCTGTCCTTCCTGCAGGGGGCCCTGGGCGCGACCAGCGCCGAGATGGCCTGGCTGCCCGCCGCGTTCGTGATGACCAACGTCTCGATGAACCTGCTGCTGGTGAAGTTTCGTCAGCAGTTCGGCCTGCGCGCCTTCACCGAAGTCTTCCTGGTGCTCTACGCCCTGGTCACCTTCGCCCATTTGTTCGTCAACGACCTGAACTCAGCCATCGCGGTTCGCGCCGCCCACGGCATGGTCGGTGCGGCCCTGAGCTCGTTGGGCCTTTACTACATGATCCAGGCCTTCCCTGCCCAATGGCGGCTCAAGGCCATGGTGCTGGGCCTGGGCGCCTCGCAACTGGCGGTGCCCCTGGCCCGGGTGTTTTCCGAAGACCTGTTGCAAATCGCCGAATGGCGTGGCCTCTACATGTTCGAACTGGGCCTGGCGCTGGCCGCGCTGGGCTGCGTGCTGCAGCTCAAATTGCCACCGGGGGATCGCTTCAAGACCTTCGAACCTTTGGATTTTCTGACCTTCTCGCTGATGGCCAGCGGCACTGCCCTGCTCTGCGCCGTGCTGTCGCTCGGGCGCATCGACTGGTGGCTTGAGGCGCCCTGGATCGGCGTGGCCCTGGCGTCATCCATCGCCCTGGTGTGCTCGGGCCTAGCCATCGAGCACAACCGCACCAACCCGTTGTTGATGACGCGCTGGCTGGGCAGCGGCGCGGTGGTGCGGCTGGCCTTGTGCGTGGTGCTGATCCGCATGGTCACCTCCGAGCAATCTACCGGCGCGGTGGGCTTTCTGCAGGCCCTGAACATGAGCAGCGAACAGATGCGCAGCCTGTACTGGATCATGCTGCTGGGCGCGGCCACGGGCCTTGCGACCAGCGCCCTGACCATCAACCCGGCGCACCTGGTCACACCGCTGTTCATCTCGCTGGCGGCGATGGCCACCGGGGCCTTCATGGATTCGAGCTCCAGCAACCTGACCCGGCCCGAGCAGATGTACCTGAGCCAGTTCCTGCTGGCCTTCGGCAGCACGTTCTTCCTCGGCCCATCCATGGCCCTGGGCATCAGTCACGTACGCGCCAACCCGCGCAACCTGGTGAGCTTCTCGGTGATGTTCGGGATCTGCAACAACCTCGGCGGGCTGATCGGTGCAGCGTTGCTCGGCACCTTCCAGACCGCGCGGGAGAAGTTCCACTCCAGCAACCTGGTCGAGCGCCTGAGTACGCTCGAACCGCTGGTCAACGCCAGGGTCCAGGGCGGCGGTGCCGGTTACGCCGGCCTGATCGCCGACCCCGCCTTGCGCACCGAGGTCGGCACGCGTCTGCTGGCCAGTGCGGCGACCCGCGAGGCCAACATCCTGGCCTACAACGATGTATTCATGCTCATCGGCGCCATAGCCGTGGCGACCATGATCTGGATTCTGATTCGCAGCTACTGGCTGCGCCGCGCGGCGCAGCCGATGGCCTCCCCCGACACCTCCAGTGGCGCTTCGACCTGATGACCCAACCCACCCAGTCCACGACCACCACCGCCATCGCCGAAACCCCGGAAGGCACCGCCCCACCCAGCGGGCCGGGCGATCAGACACGCACGCGCCGGGTACGCTTGCTCTCCTCACTCAGCTTTGCCTGCGTTGCGCTGGCCGGCATCCTGCTGGTGCTCTATGCCTGGCGCCTGCCACCGTTCAGCAGCGCCATCGAAAGCACCGAGAACGCCCTGGTCCGTGGCCAGGTGACGATCATCGGCCCGCAACTGCCCGGTTATATCGTCGAGGTGCCGGTGCATGACTTCCAGTTCGTCAAACGTGGCGATCTGCTGGTGCGCCTGGACGATCGCATCTACACCCAGCGTCTGGCCCAATCCATCGCCCAATTGCAACAGCAACAGGCGGCGCTGGCCAACAACCTGCAACAGCGCAAGAGCGCCGAGGCGGCCATCACCCAGCGCGAAGCGGCCATCCTCGATGCCACCGCCCAGGCGGACAAGGCCCAGGCCGACCTGCGCCGCAACCAGGCACTGGTCAGCGATGGCTCGGTGTCTCGCCGGGAACTGGACCTGAGCCGTGCCAGCCACGCTGGCGCAGTCGCCAACCTGGAACAGGCCAAGGCGGCACTGGAAATCGCCCGGCAGGACAAAGAAACCGTAGTGGTCAACCGCGCGGCGCTGGAAGCGGCCGTGGAAAACGCCAAGGCCTCGGTGGAGCTGGCCCGCATCGACCTGGACAACACCCGTGTGACCGCCCCGCGCGACGGTCAGCTGGGGCAGATCGGCACGCGCCTGGGCGCCTATGTCAACTCAGGAGCACAGTTGATGGCGCTGGTACCCGACACGCTGTGGGTCATCGCCAACATGAAGGAAACCCAGATGGCCCACGTGCGCATCGGCCAACCGGCCACCTTCACCGTCGATGCGCTCGACCACCTCAAGCTGCGGGGGCAGGTGCAGCAGATCTCGCCGGCCACCGGCTCCGAGTTCGCCCTGCTGCAGGCCGACAACGCCACCGGCAACTTCGTGAAGATTGCCCAGCGCATTCCGGTGCGCATCACCGTCGATCCCGACCAGCCGGATGCCAAGCGGCTGCGGCCAGGGATGTCGGTGGTGGTGAGCATCGATACCCGCGAGTGATCCGCCCGCTCAGGGGGTCCAATCCACGGCGTGGTCCTGCAGGTAGGTGTCCACCGCAGCGCCCACCGTGGGCTGGAAGATGTCGCTGCCGATGTGGCTCAGCACTTCAAGGCGCAGCAGTTTGTCCCTCACCGGGTCCTTGACCTCGGCAAAATGCAGCTCCACACCGGCCTCGCGCAGGGTCTGCTCGAGTTCCACGAGCATGTCGGCGGAGGTAACGTCCACGCTGGTCACCGGTTCCGCCGCGACCACCACCCGCCGCACCTCGCCGTCCGACCGGGCGACGGCCTCCAGCACGCAGTGCTGGAACAGCTCGGCATTGGCGAAGAACAGCGGCGCATCCCAGCGAAACAGCACCAGGCCCGGCACCCGGCGTGCATGGGGATAGCGGGACACATCGTGGTAGCCACGGATGCCGTCGACCCGGCCCAGCACCGCGTAATGCGGCCGCCAGCCGTCCCAGAGAAACTCGATCACCGCGATGACCACCGCAATGCCGATGCCCGGCACCGCGCCAAACACCGCCACCCCGACGAAGCAGGTGATGGACAGCCAGAACTCCCAGCGTTGGATGCGGTAGATCCGCGCCAGGTCCTTGAACTCGAACAGCCCAATAGCCGCGGCGATCACCACCGCCGCCAGGGCGCTTTGCGGCAGGTGGCGCAACAGATCAGGCGCAAGCACCAGCAACGCCGCCACGCCCAGGGCGCCGAACACACCGGCCAGCTGGCTGCGCGCCCCCGCCGCCTCGGCCACCGGCGTGCGGGACGAACTGCTGCTGATGGGAATGCCCTGGAAGAACCCCGACGCCAGATTGGCCAGCCCCAGCCCGACCATTTCCTGGTTCGGGTCGACCTGGGAGCGGGTCTTGGCGGCGTAGGTGCGCGACAGCACGCTGGTGTCGGCGAACGACACCAACGCCACCGCCGCGCCACCGATGACCACGGTGGCCAGGTCATTGAAGCCGATCAATGGCAACGCGAACCCTGGCAGGCCCTGGGGCAACGACCCCACCACCTTCACCGCGTGGGCGGCCTCCAGCCCCATCAGCCCGGAGACCACAGTCGCGGCCACCACGGCGATCAGGATGCCCGGCAAGCGCTCCCAGCGCTTGAGCAACAGAATGATCACCAGCGTACCCGCCCCCAGGGCGAAGGCATGCCAGTTGGCCTTACCGTCCAGCAGGGCGTTGACCAACTGCAGGGTATCGCGCAGCGGCCCGGTGCTCTGCCCGGAGATGCCGAACAGCTTGGGCGCCTGGCTCACCAGCACCGCCAGGGCGATGCCGTTCATGTAGCCATAACGGATGGGTTTGGACAGCAACTCGGTGATGAAGCCCAGGCGCAACAGGCCCGCGCCGATGCAGATCAGCCCCGAGACCAGCGCCATGGCCGCCGCCAGGGTGACGGCCCGCCCCGGATCGCCCGCCGCCAAGGGCAGCACCACGGCCAGGATGATCGGCACCAGCGCCGAGTCCGGGCCCAGCACCAGGATGCGGCTGGGTCCGAACAGTGCGTAGGCCAGCAAGGGCACGATGGTCGCGTACAGGCCGTGGATGCCCGGTACGCCGGACGCCTGCGCGTAGGCGATACCGACCGGCACCAGCATGGCGGTGAGCACCAGCCCTGCGACCAAATCCTTGGGCAGCCACGCCATCGGGTACTGGCGCGCCACACGCAAGCCCGGTATCCAGCGCTGCCAGCCACGGTCGACCGGCTGCGCCGCATAGGCCAAGGGCTTTGGCGGTGGTGTCGAGGTGTCCATGCGTTTGGCCTCAGTATCGCTCGGAGACCATCTTGAACGGGTACGGCACCGCCTTGTACTTGCCGATCTTGCCGCGCTTGGGCAGGGCGATCTTCTGCTTGGCACTCAGGTCCTGGTAAGGGATCTGCTGCAGGAAGTGGCTGATGATGTTCAGCCGCGCCTTGCGCTTGTCTTCGGAGCGCGCCATGAACCACGGCGCCCAGGACGAATCGGAGGCGGCGAACATGTCGTCGCGAGCACGGGTGTAATCGTCCCAGCGGGTGTAGGACTTGATGTCCATGGGAGAGAGCTTCCACAGCTTGCGGCCATCGTTGATGCGATCTTGCAGGCGGCGGGTCTGCTCCTCGGCGCTCACCTCCAGCCAGTACTTGATCAGGATGATCCCCGAGTCGACCATCATCCGCTCGAACAGCGGCACCACGGCGAGAAACTTGTGCGCCTGCTCTTCGGTGCAAAAGCCCATCACCCGCTCGACGCCGGCGCGGTTGTACCAACTGCGGTCGAAGATCACCACCTCGCCGGCCGCCGGCAAATGGGTCAGGTAGCGCTGGGCGTAGATCTGGGTTTTCTCGCGCTCGGTCGGCGCCGGCAGCGCCACCACACGAAAGACGCGAGGGCTGACCCGTTCAGTGAGGGCCTTGATCGTCCCGCCCTTGCCGGCGCCGTCGCGCCCCTCGAAGACAACGCACACCTTGAGCCCTTTGGCCACCACCCACTGCTGGAGCTTGACCAGCTCCACGTGCAGGCGCTTGAGCTCCTGTTCGTAGGTTTTGCGCCCCAGTTTCTCCGGCAGCTCGTCCTTGTGCTTCTTGTTCACAGCCTTGGCCATCGCCTACTCCCCTTGCAAACCGTTGGTTGTCCCGGCAGCGCCGGTGACGCCTGAGCCTGACCCCTGAGTGCGGCAGGTCAGTGGAGTATGGATGAGCCGTGGCACTTTGCCTGTGGGCAGGACAGGATGCCGCAGCCGCGGCCTATAGCCACCAGGCCAGCACCGCTGGCAGCCAGGCGAAGGACAGCACCGTCGAGCACATCACCAGATTGGCCACCTGTTCGGGAGACCGATTTGCCCGCACCGCCAACAGGTAGTTGAACACCGCCACCGGCATGGAAGACTGCACCACCAGCACCGCACGCTCCAACGATTCCAGCCCCAGCGCAGTGCCCACGCCCCAACCCACTGCCGCCCCCAGCACGATGCGCAGACCACCCAGTAACAGGCCACTGCCCACGTGGTGAAGGCGGATGCTGGCCAGGGACACACCCAAGGTGAGCAACATCAAGGGGATGGTCATGCCGCCGAGCAGGTCCGCGGTGTTGGCCAGCCAGCGTGGCAGTTCCAGGTCCAGGAAGATGATCGGCAGGGCTCCCGCCAGGCTGATCACGATCGGGTTGCGCAGCAGGGCCTTGAACGACGCGCTGGCCCCGGACATGGCGATGCCTAAGGTGAACTGGAAGATCGACAAGGTCAGAAAGAACGCCACCGCCAGCGCCAGGCCATGCTCGCCGAAGGCATACAGGCTGATCGGCAAGCCCATGTTGCCGGTGTTGGGAAACATGAATGCAGGCATCAGTACGCGCCAATGCTGGCCCGAAGCGCGGCTGACGAGAAACCCGGCCAGCGCCATGCCCAGCATGCACAGCACGCACGCGATGGCCATGCTGGTGAAGGCTGCGGGGTCCAGTTGCGTGCGGCTGAGGGTCGAGAGCACCAGTGATGGGGTGCCGACCGTCATGACGATGCGGGCGATGAATTCGGTGGGGTAGTCCAGACCACGGCGGGCCCAGCCATAGCCGATGCCGGCAACGATGAAGACAGGCGCCAGGACGGCGAACAACGAAGCCAGCATGAAACGGATCCCCCAGGAGTCGAAGCGCCATTATGCGGTTTTCCTTCCAGAACGGTGAAAACGCTTTGGCCAAGCCTCGACTCGGTGCGGCTTCTGGTCGCAGGACCTGGCCCCCGCCCAGGCCTTAGAATCGCGCCTCCTTTTCGCCCCCCCGGCCATGCCGTCATTGCAGACGGTTGAGCCGCACCTCGCTCGCACCGACAGCCAGGCATACCCGCGCAGCCCTTGCGCCCACCGAAAAGGCACACTTTCGGCGTTTTCCAACTAGAGGTAACTATGTCTCCGCGTTTGCTGGCCATGGCGCTGGCACCCCTGCTCGGGCTGTTCATCATTGCCCTGGGCAACGGCTTCCTGTCCTCCCTCACCACGTTGCGCCTGGGCTCGGCCGGCGAATCGGCCACCATGATCGGCATCGTCTCGTCGGCCTACTTCATCGGCCTGACACTCGGGGCGATCTTCAACGACCGGTTGATCCTGCGCATTGGCCATATCCGTGCCTACACCAGCTTCGCCTCGCTGATCGCCGCGACCATCCTGCTGCAGGGTTTGTTCTACGACACCACCTGGTGGTTCGCCCTGCGCCTGATCAACGGCTGGGCCGCGGTCGGTGTGTTCCTGGTCATCGAGAGCTGGCTGCTGCTGGCCGGCGATCCGAAGATACGCGGCCGTCTGCTGGCGCTGTACATGATTGCCTTCTACGGCGCCGGGGTGCTGGCCCAGGCAACGCTGGGCGAAGTCACCGGCTGGGGCGAGACCGCACCGTTCATGGTCGCCGGCATGCTCGCCACCCTGTCGGTGCTGCCGATCGTAATTCTGCCGCGGGTCTCGCCGCTGCTCGATCAGGTCGAACCGCTCAAGCCGCGTCAGCTCCTGGGCATCGCCCCGACCGGCCTGGTCGGCTGCTTTGGCTCGGGCGTGGCCATCGCCGGGATCTACGCCCTCCTGCCGCTGTACCTGCAACGCATCGGCCTGGACGTGGGCGAGGTCGGCAACATGATGGCCTGGGTGATCCTCGGCGCCATGTTGCTTCAATATCCTGTAGGGCGTTGGTCGGACCGCAAGGACCGGCAAAGCGTGCTGGTCGCCCTGGCGGCGATGTGCACCGTGCTGTCGGTCGTGATCGTGCTGCTGCCGGCTGACTCGCAGTTGCTGCCAGCGATGCTGTTCTTGCTCGGCGGCGGCGTGTTCGCCTTGTACCCGGTGGCGGTCAGCAGCGCGGCCGACCGTGCCCCGGCCGATGCGCTGGTGCCGATGATCCAGGGCCTGCTGCTGATCAACTCGCTGGGCTCATCGATGGCCCCGCTGGCGATCTCCCCGGTGATGAACGTCTACGGCGAGACGGGGCTGTTCTGGGCTTTTGCCGTGATCAACCTGGCGATGGTGGGTTTCTTCCTGTGGCGCCGCGGCAAGCGCCCGGCCCCGGAACACCCAGCGCCCTTCGCACCGACGGCGACCTTTTCGCCGACCGGCGCCGAACTGCGGGTGACCGAGGAACTGATGCATGCGGCCCAAGAGCATCCGCCGATGGGCGAGACAGCGAGCGGCGAGACCCCATCCTCGCGCACAGAACCCTCCTCCTGATGGGCTGACCCGGCAAGGCCCCGTGGGAGCGTCGAACCGACGCTCCCACCTCTTTGTCCCCTGACCATCCGTCGCCTGAAAGGCACCCTGCCCCGTCTCCCATGGCCGAACACAGGACAATCATCCCGACAGGAGATTCGCCATGGTTCGTTTCCAGCCCCTGTTCCTCGCCCTGTGCCTGAGCCTGACCGCCACTGCCAGCCTGGCCGCCACCGATATGAACGGCACCGACACCCACCCCAAGGCCGACCACTCCTCCGGTGAGCATTCCCAAGGCACCACCAGGAGCCAAGGCAACAGCGTCAACGACCCTGATAGCACCCGCGATAACGACAGCACCGATACCAACTCCAGCTCTGACGTGCCTGACGGCACTACCGGGGGCTCCAATAACACCGGCGAGGCCACCGGCACCGGTGCAGGCGCCTCGGGCGGTGCCGCCGAGGATCAGGACAGCCGCTGAGCACGCTGGGGATTGGCCTGGACTAGACTCTGGGCCAAATCCTGTGGAGGACGGGGCATGAACTGCGCACCCTGGTTGCTCGCGGCCCTCTTGCCGCTCGCCGCGACGGCAGCGCCCGCCGGCCTGACGATCAGCTCATCGTCGTTCACCGATGGCGGCACCATCGCCCTGCCCCAGGTCGGCCCGGATCCGGCCTGTGGCAGCGGTGAGCAGCGCTCGCCGCAGGTGAGCTGGGACAACCTGCCCGACACCACCCGCTCGCTGGCGTTGGTGATGTTCGATCCCGACGGCGGCAAGGGCCTGGGCGTGGTGCACTGGATCGTCTACAACCTCGACCCGACAGTCGGTGCCCTGGACGAAGGCGCTGCCGGGCAGAGCACCCAGACTTTCACCCTGGGGCGCAACGCCCGAGGCACCCCCACTTACCGCGGCCCCTGCCCGCCGGCCGGCGACAATCCTCACCACTATGTACTCACGTTGATCGCCACCGATCTCGAGCCCGGCGGCCTGCCTCCGGGGCTGGACCGCCAGGGGTTGATGGAGGCCCTGCAAGGGCATGCGCTAGGGGCACAGAGCATCGTCGGCAAATACGGGCATTGAAGATGAACCCCGTGGGGCCCGTTCGCGGGTAAACCCGTTCCCACAGGCTCTTTGGTGTTCTCGACAACAGCGTTTGTACCTGTGGGAGCGGGTTTACCCGCGAAGAGGACACCTCTGGGTCGCCCGCAAAGGTCATCGCCAGTAGCGCGGGTCGTCCACCACCTTTTCATGGGCCTGGAACAACACCGGCAACTGCTCTTTGAGAAAATCCAGCCAGGTGCGGACCTTGGCGTCCAGGTAATGCCGCGACGGGTAGATCGCATAGATCTCCCGCTGACGCAGCCGATGGGGCGCGAGCAACCGGCACAGGCGGCCTTGCTCCATGGCCTGGGTAGCCGAGTAGTACGGCAACAGGCCAATGCCCATGCCAAGCTCCGTCGCCTTGAGCATGGCGTCGGCCACATTGGTCAGGAAAGTGTCCTGTGGCACGATCACGCAAGGGTCCGCCCCTTCGAACGACCAGTCCTCCTCGAACAACGGGTCTACCGTGCGCAGGCATACATGCTGGTGCAGCTCTTCCGGGCGCTGGGGCACGCCATGACGTGCCAGGTAATCGGGCGAAGCGCAGAGAATGCTGTGGATGCTGCCCAGGGGGATGGCGATCAGTTGCGAGTCCGGCAGGCCCTGGCCGATGGCGATCACCACGTCCTGGCCGTCCGCCAGCGGGTCCGGGTTGCGCTGGGACAACGTGAGTTCCATGACCACTTCCGGGCAGGTGGCGTTGTAGCGGGCCACCAGCGGCATCATCAATAGCCCCAGGCCATGGGTGCAATGCAGGCGCAACCGGCCACGGGGCGTGAGGTGGGCACCGCGTGCCTCGTCCATGGCTTCTTCGGTCAGCAGCATGATTTGCCGCGAACGCTCAAGGAACCGCTCGCCCGCCTCGCTCATGCGCAGACGCCGGGTGGTGCGGTGCAGCAGGCGGGTCTGCAGCTGGTTTTCCAGCTCCGCGACGATCCTCGACACCTGGGCGGCAGAAATGTCCAGGGCGTTGGCGGCGGCGGCGAAACTGCCGCATTCCACTACCCGGGCGAAGGTTCGCATGGCGTGCAGCATGTCCATGGTGTGTGGTTCCCTGTGACCTATTCATGCATTCGAGGCAGGAATCTATCACGGATAAGAGCCTTTATTGGCGATACCCAAGAAATACATCATGAGTCACCGCTAAAAGAGAACGCCGCCATGAAACCCTCGATCGCCTTGCTCACCCTGTTCGCCACTCTGGCTTCATTTGGTGCCGTCGCCGATTCGGCGGACAACCAGCCCGTTGCGGCCACCGGCGAGACCTATGAATACGGCATGCCCTTGGATGTGGCCAAGGTGATCTCCATCACCCCGGCCAGCAACGCAGCCGATTGCGCGGTGGGCACCGCCCATATGGTCTACATCGACCAGCAGGGCCAGACCCACAAGGTCGACTATCGGGAAATGGGCAACTGCTCGCAGCTGTAACGGGTATTACGCCAGCAACTGCTCGATCCAGCGCACCTGCAGGGCCACTTCCTGGGCCTTTTGTTCCGGCACCGCCTGCCGGGCACGGGCAAAGTGGGCCATGACCCGCTGCTTGCGTTGCAGGTTCAGACCCCACTTGGCCAGAAACGCCGGGCTGCGCTCCTGCATCAGCAACGGCCCGAAATACAACTCCTCTGGGGAATAGGCCACCGCCTGGCAGGGTTCGGCCACGATGATCTCGTAGGTGAACTCGTTTTCCTCAAGCAACTCCTCGCAAACGATACGGTAGTCGTTTTCCATCAACCACTCGCGCAGGGTGCCTTCACGCACGTTCGGCTGCAGGATCAACCGCTCCTTGCCGCTCAGGCGATGCTTGCCCCGCTCGAGGATCTCACGAATCTTCTCCCCGCCCATGCCGCACAGGCTGATGGCGTCGATGCGATCCTGCGGCTCGATGGCTTCCAGGCCGTCGGCCAGGCGTACGGTGATTGCCTGCTCCAGGCCGTTCTTGCGCACCTTGCGCTGGGCCGAGCGAAACGGCGTCATCGCCGCCTCGCCGGCCACGGCGGCTTCGATGCGGCCACGCAGCATCAGCGCCACCGGCAGGTAGCCGTGGTCTGAGCCGATATCGGCCAAGCGTGCCCCGGCCGGCACATGGGCGGCCACACGCTCCAGGCGCATCGACAATGTCTGTTCGTTCAACCCTTGCCCCTTTTTCGCAACAATCGACCGGCGCCAGTGGCCGGTTCGGGGCGCGATTCTGACGAGCAATGCCCGGCATTTCAAATACCGCCGACCAGAGCCACCGCTCGACCCGCCCGGGCCGCTCGCGTAGGCTTGCAGGTTTCCTTCCGTTGCAAGGCAAATACCCTCATGGCAAACGCAGACATCACCTTCATCCCGGACCCGGACCCTGAGTCCATCTCCTCCGACGTCGCCGATTTTCGCGGCCTGCTGGTCACCACCCAGATCCCGACCCGCGCCGACGGCAGCCTGGAGCTCGGCGGCATCGTCGAGCAGAGCGAATGCACACTCCAAGCCCTCAAGGACGCCCTGGAGCGCGCCGGCAGCTCCATGGACCGCGTACTGCACCTGACCATCTACCTGACCGACATGGCCGATCGCCCGGCGTTCAACGAGGTGTACCAGCGTTTCTTCGCCAAGCCCTGGCCTGTGCGCGCGGCGGTTGGCGTTGCGGCCCTGGCGGTCGAGGGGATGCGGGTGGAAGTCACGGCGATGGCGGCCAAGGCCTGAGCCGTTCCTGAAAGCCGGGTGTCATTGAACCCTGCCCCCACATGGGTCGCACCAGGCCCCTGTGGGCGCGGGTTTACCCGCTAAAGCGGTCGCGGAACCACCGACGCCCCCGCGGATTGCCCCGCCCCTCCACAGCGCCCCTCCACGCGGGGCACGGCCATCGGACAGCCGATGGATGCCCCCGGGCCATTTCACCGGTACAATGCGCGCCTTGACCGTGACAGCCCGACCTTAACGACATGTCCCTCCCAAAGAATCACCTGGAACTGCTCAGCCCCGCCCGTGACGTGGCCATCGCCCGCGAAGCGATCCTGCACGGCGCTGACGCCATCTATATCGGCGGCCCGAGCTTCGGCGCCCGCCACAACGCGTGCAACGAAGTCAGCGATATCGCCGAGCTGGTGGAGTTCGCCCACCGCTACCACGCGCGTGTCTTCACCACCATCAACACCATCCTGCATGACAACGAGCTCGAACCTGCCCGCCAGCTGATCCACCAGCTGTACGATGCCGGCGTCGATGCGCTGATCGTCCAGGACCTGGGAGTGATGGAGCTGGACATCCCACCGATCGAGCTGCACGCCAGCACCCAGACCGACATCCGCACCCTGGAGCGTGCCAAGTTCCTCGACCAGGCCGGCTTCTCCCAACTGGTACTGGCGCGCGAGCTGAACCTGCAGCAGATCCGCGCCATCGCCAGCGAAACCGACGCGGCCATCGAGTTCTTCATCCATGGTGCCCTCTGCGTGGCCTTCTCCGGCCAGTGCAACATTTCCCACGCCCAGACCGGGCGCAGCGCCAACCGGGGCGACTGCTCCCAGGCCTGCCGCCTGCCCTACACCCTCAAGGATGACCAGGGCCGCGTGGTGGCGTTCGAGAAGCACCTGCTGTCGATGAAGGACAACAACCAGACCGCCAACCTTCGCGACCTGGTCGATGCCGGCGTGCGTTCGTTCAAGATCGAAGGCCGCTACAAGGACATGGGCTATGTGAAGAACATCACCGCCCACTACCGCAAGGAACTCGACGCCATCCTCGAGGACCGCCCGGACCTGGCCCGCGCCTCCAGCGGTCGCACCGAGCATTTCTTCGTGCCGGATCCGGACAAGACCTTCCACCGCGGCAGCACCGACTACTTCGTCAGTGACCGCAAGATCGACATCGGCGCCTTCGACTCTCCCACCTTCACCGGCCTGCCGGTGGGGGTGGTGGAAAAAGTCGGCAAGCGCGACCTGCAGGTGGTCACCGAGGTGCCGCTGACCAACGGCGACGGCCTCAACGTGCTGGTCAAGCGTGAGGTGGTGGGCTTCCGTGCCAACATCGCCGAACCTAAAGGTGAATTCGAAGAGGACGGCCAGAAGCGCTATCGCTACCGCGTCGAGCCCAACGAGATGCCCGAAGGCCTGCACAAGCTGCGCCCGAACCACCCGCTCTCGCGCAACCTGGACCACAACTGGCAGCAAGCACTGCAACGCACCTCCGCCGAGCGTCGTGTGGGTGTCGAATGGCACGCGGTGCTGCGCGAACAGCGCCTGGCGCTGACGGTCACCAGCGAGGAAGGCGTCAGCGTGCAGGTCGCCCTGGACGGCCCGTTCGGCGCAGCCAACAAGCCCCAGCAAGCCCTGGACCAACTGCACGACCTGCTCGGCCAACTGGGCACCACCCAGTACCACGCCAATGCCATCGAGCTGGACGCCCCGCAGGCGTACTTCATCCCCAACTCGCAGCTCAAGGCCCTGCGCCGCGAAGCCATCGAGGCGCTGACCGAGGCGCGGGTCAAGGCCCACCCCCGTGGCGGGCGCAAGGCCGAGACCACACCGCCGCCGGTGTATCCGGAGGCGCATCTGTCGTTCCTGGCCAACGTCTACAACCAGAAGGCCCGCGACTTCTATCATCGCCATGGGGTCAAGCTGATCGATGCCGCCTTCGAGGCGCACGAAGAGCACGGCGAGGTGCCGGTGATGATCACCAAGCACTGCCTGCGCTTCTCCTTCAACCTGTGCCCCAAGCAGGCCAAGGGCGTCACCGGCGTACGCACCAAGGTCGCGCCGATGCAGCTGGTGCATGGCGATGAAGTGCTGACCCTCAAGTTCGACTGCAAGCCCTGCGAAATGCATGTGATCGGCAAGATGAAAGACCACATCATCGATCTGCCAAGCCCGGGCAGCGCCGTGGCCCAGGTGGTCGGGCACATCAGCCCGGAAGACCTGCTCAAGACCATCCCGCGCGCGCCGCACTGATGACGGAACAGGGGGCCATGTGCCCCCTTTTTCGTGCCCGCTCACCACGCTTCGAAACTGGTACTGCGGTACACCAAATACCACTGTAAATGATAATACCTATCAGTTATGATCCGCAGCTTCCGCCCTCCCTAGGATCGTGCTGTCGATGCGTCGTGCGTTCGTTTCTCTCTGCCTGATTCCCGCTATTTCTCCCGTTGCCCTGGCCGAGTCGCAAGCCTCAGCCCCTCTTGAGCTGCAAGCAGTCAATATTGACGCTGCCAGTGACCTGGAGCGCGCCGACGGCCCGGTGATCGGCTACAAGGCAACGCGTTCGGCCAGTGCCACGCGCACGGACACAGCGCTGCACGAGACGCCTCAATCGATCAGCGTGATACCCAGCGATGTGCTGCAAGACACCGCCTCCACCCGCCTGCAGGACGGGCTGGACTATGCCGGTGGTGTGGGGCGAGCCAACAACTTCGGCGGCCAAGGCCTGACCACCTTCACGGTGCGCGGCTTTACCACCGGCGAGTTCTACCGCAATGGTTTCCCCATCAACCGCGGCTACCCCAACGCCCCGGATGCCAACACCGTCGAACGTCTGGAGGTCCTGCGCGGCCCGGCGACCAGCCTGTACGGGCGTGGCGATCCCGGCGGCACGTTCAACGTGGTCAGCAAGCAGCCGCTGGCCGACCCCAAAGTCACCTTGGGCAGCCAGTTCGATGACCAAGGGATGCACCGCGCCACCCTCGATGCCACCGGCCCGCTCGACGAGGAAGGCCGCCTGGCCTACCGCCTGAACGTACTCGGCGAAGGCGGCGAAACCTTCCGCGACAACGTCCAGACCGAGCGCTACGACGTCGCCCCCGTGCTCAGCTGGCAGGTCAACGACACCACACGCATCGTCTTCGAAGGCGATTTCATGCGCAACAACCACCCTCTGGACCGCGGCCTGACACGCTTTGCCAATCAGCGTGACCGGGCTTCGCGCGATACCAACGTCTGGGAAAAAGGCTCCGACAACCTGCTGCACAACGACAACAACATGGCCCAGCTGCGCTTCGAGCATCAGCTCAACGAGGACTGGACCCTGGGCGGTGGCATGCAGTGGCTCGACGGCACACTCAAGGGCAATGCCGTGGAGGCCAATGAACTTCAGGCCGATGGCCGTACCCTCGGGCGAAATTTCAGCTATCGGAAACTGGAATGGACCGATCGGGACTACCAGCTCAACCTGACCGGGCACTTTGACACCGCAGGTTACGCCCATACCTTGCTGACTGGCATCGAATACGAAGACTACGACTACCAGTCCATCATCCGTCGCTCGGCCAAAGGCAGCACTGCCTACCCCATCGACCTGTTCGATCCGGTCCTGGGCCAGCCACGCCCTGCCCTCACCCGCACCACTACCGACGACAAGGAAAACCTCAAGACCTGGGCAGCGTTCATCCAGGACCAGGTAGCCCTGACCGACCGCCTCAAGGCCCTGGCGGGCTTGCGTTTCGAGCGATTCGAGCACCAGTACGACAACTACCTGCCGGGCGCCGCTGACTGGACCGCCGCCGACAACGCCGTCACCCCTCGCCTGGGTCTGATGTACGACCTGACCGACACGGTTGCCGTCTACGCCAACACCGCCCGCTCGTTCAAGCCCAATAGCGGTGCCAGCCGGCAAGGCCAGGGCTTCGACCCAGAAAAAGGCAAGTCGTACGAGGTGGGCGTGAAATGGGAGGCGCTGGATCGCCAGTTGAGCGTCGATGCGGCGATCTACCATATCGTCAAGGAAAACGTCCTGGCCAACGACCCGCTGGACCCTACCGGAACCTACAAGGTGGCCGCCGGCGAAGTTCGCAGCCGCGGTCTGGACATCACCGTGGCCGGCAACCTCACCCCCGAATGGCGGATGATCGGTGGCTACGCCTACGTCGATGCCGAAGTGACCCAGGACACCAGCCTGCCGACCGGCACCCGTCTGGCCAATATTCCGCGCAACAGCTTCAGCCTGCTCAATACCTACGAGTTCCAGGGCGGTGGCCTCAAAGGGCTGGGCCTGGGCATGGGCGTGAAGTACGTGGACGACCGCGCCGGCCAGACCGCGGCGCAGACCTACACCATGGAGCAGTACACCGTGGTCGACCTGCTCAGCTTCTATCAGGTCAATGAGCACGTGCGGCTGAATCTGGACCTGAAGAACCTGTTCGACAAGGAATACGACGAAGGCGCCTTCAACAACTACGTCTACCCCGGCGCGCCACGTACCGTGCAGGCCGGCGTAAGCTACACCTTCTGATCGCCTAGAGCCGAGAAGGGGCCGCGAAGCGGCCCCTGTCACGCTACCGACGGCTTACAGCAAGCCCAAGCCTCGCGCCGTGCGGTCTACTGCACTCTTGGTCTTGGTCACCAGCTCATCGATATCGCCACGGCTAGCGACCAAGGCCGGGGCCATGATCATCCGGCCCAGGGTCGAGCGGATGATGACGCCTTCCTCGAAACCATAGGTCCGGCACTGCCAGGCCAGATCGTTCTCGTTGGCGTAGCGCTTGCGGGTGGCCTTGTCCTCGGCGAACTGCAGCGCCGCGACCAGGCCAGCTCCCTGGATCTCGCCAATCAGCGGGTGATCACCGAACACCTCGCGCAGGCAACGCTGCAGGTACGGGCCGGTGTCGTCCTTGACCTGACGCACGATGCCTTCATCGCGCAGGGCCTTGAGGTTGGCGATGGCCACGGCCGCCGCCACCGGGTGACCGGAGTAAGTCAGGCCGTGGGCGAACACCCCGCCGCGCTCCACCAGCGCCTCGGCGATGCGCTTGCTCAGCACCAGGCCGCCCATGGGCACGTAGCCGGAGGTCAGGCCCTTGGCGATGGACAGGGTGTCCGGCTGGAAGCCGAAGTGCTGGTGGGCGAACCATTCGCCGGTACGGCCAAAGCCACCGATCACTTCATCGGCGCACAGCAGTACGTCGTACTGGCGGCAGATGCGCTGGATTTCCGGCCAGTAGCTCTCTGGCGGGAAGATCATGCCGCCCGCCCCCTGGAACGGCTCGGCAATAAAGCCTGCAACGTTCTCGGCGCCCAGTTCGAGGATCTTTTCCTCCAGTTGCAGGGCGCAGCGACGCCCGAACTCGGCTGGGGTCAGATCGCCGCCTTCGGCGTACCAGTACGGCTCGTCGATGTGCGCGACATCCGGGATCAGCCCGCCCATCTCGTGCATGAACTTCATGCCGCCCAGGGCCGTGGCAGCCAGGGTCGAGCCGTGATAGCCGTTCCAGCGGCCGATCATGATCTTCTTCTCGGGCTTGCCCATCACCTGCCAGTAGCGGCGCACGGTACGGATCAGCACTTCGTTGGATTCGGAGCCGGAGTTGGTGTAGATGGCGTGGCTGTAGTGCCCCGGCAGCAGGCTGAACAGCAGCTCGGACAACTCGATCACCGCCGGGTGGGTGGTGTGGAAGAACATGTTGTAGTACGGCAACTGGTCCATCTGCGCTGCAGCGGCGGCGGTCAGGTCCTTGCGGCCATAGCCCAGTTGGGTGCACCACAGGCCGGACATGCCGTCCAGGTAGCGCTTGCCGTCGTTGTCCCACAGGTGCAGGCCTTCACCACGCACGATGACCCGCGGGCCTTCGGCGTTCAGCGCCTTCTGGTCGAGGAAGGCATGGATGTGGTGGGCGGCATCGGCGCTCTGGTAGTCGCGGGTTTCGCGTTGCGGCTGGAAAGGTGCGTTCATTGTTGTTCTCCGTAGGAATATCAGCGCAGCTGGAACCAGGTGGTTTTCAGTTGGGTGTACTTGTCGAACGAATGCAGCGAAAGGTCGCGGCCGAAACCGGACTGGCGGCCGCCACCGAACGGCACCACCACGTCCAGGGCATCGACGGTGTTGACCGACACGGTGCCGGCCTTAAGGCGCCGGGCCACACGGTGGGCGCGGTTGAGGTCATCGCTCCATACCGAGGCGGCCAGGCCATAGATGCTGTCGTTGGCCAGGCGCAGGGCCTGCTCCTCGTCATCGAAGGTGCTGACCGCCAGCACCGGGCCGAAGACCTCCTCGCGGGCCAACGCCATGTCGGCGCTCACACCGGTGAATATCGTCGGTGCGATGAAGTTGTCCGAGCCGTTGATGCTCAGGCGCTGGCCACCGCACAGCAGCCGTGCGCCATCGACCTTGGCCTGGTCGATGGCCGCACTTATGCGTGCGCTTTGCCCGACATCGACGATGGCCCCGGCGCGGCTGGCCGGATCCAACGGGTCGCCCGGCATCCAGTCGCGGGCCTTGGCCAACAGGCGTTCGACGAACTCGTCGTGGATCGAGCGCTGCACGTAGAGGCGCGAGTTGGCCGAGCAGACTTCGCCTTGGTTGAAGAAGATGCCGAAGGCTGCCTTTTCCGCCGCCAGGTCCAGGTCGCGGCAGTCCTCGAACACCAGGTTCGGGCTCTTGCCGCCACATTCGAGCCAAACCTGCTTGAGGTTCGATTGCGCCGAGTACTGCATGAAGTACTTGCCTACCTGGGTGGAGCCTGTAAACACCAGGCAGTCCACATCCGGGTGCAGGCCCAGGGCTTTACCGGCCTGCTCGCCAAGACCTGTGACCACGTTGAGCACCCCTTCCGGCAGCCCAGCCTCCAGAGCCAGTTCGGCCAGGCGCAGGGCAGAGAACGGCGACTGCTCGGCGGGCTTTAGTACCACGCTGTTGCCGGCCGCCAAGGCCGGCGCGACTTTCCAGGCGGCCATGTCCAGGGGGAAGTTCCATGGCACCACCGCCCCCACCACCCCCAGGGCTTCACGGGTGACGGTGGCCAACGCGTTGCCTGCGGTCGGCGCCACCTGGTCGTAAAGTTTGTCCAGGGCCTCGCCATACCAGGCAAAGACGTGCGCCGCCCCCGGCACATCGATGGTGTAGGCATCCATGACCGGTTTGCCCATGTTCAGCGAATCGAGCAGGGCCAGCTCCTCGCGGTGGGCCAGCATCAACTCGGCCAGGCGCAGCAGGACGCGTTTGCGGGCCGTGGGTGCCATGCGGGCCCAGGGGCCTTGCTCGAAGGCCCTACGGGCAGAGCGCACCGCCTGATCGACCTCGAGTTCGCCGCAGGCGGCAACCTTGGCCAATACCTGGTTGGTGGCCGGGTTGATGGCGTCGAAGGTCGCGCCCGAGCAGGCAGCCACGCGGCGGCCGTCGATCAACGCGGTGTCGATGAAGCTTTGTTGCGCAGCGCGCTGCTGCCAATCGCTCAATGTATGCACGCAGGACTCCCTTGCGACCGCCTGGGCGGCCGCTGGTTATGGTTGTAGGTGGGGTGACGCGGTAGGCCGGTCAGCGCCTTCGCAGGTAGCTTTCCAGCGGGTCCTTGCTCAAGCCTTCCTGGGCCTGGGCCAACGAATCGATGAATAAGGAGAACAGCTCGGACTGCTTGGCGATGTCCAGCTTGGTGTAGAGGTTCTTGCGGTGGGTCTTGACCGTGTCTTCGCTGATGCCCAAACGTTCGGACAGCGAGCGGGTCGAGTGGCCGCGCAGCAGGTATTGGGCGACCCGGCACTCGCGCTCGGTCAGGAGGGAGGAGCCGAAATTGTTCAGGGCGGCGTTGATCTGCCGGCCCAGGGCGCTTTCGAAGCGCCCGCCCAGGCTGTCGGCATCCAGCTGACCCCAGTGCCGGCGCACGACCGCCACCACCCAGGGGGCGATGCGTTTGAGGTCGGCGACCTGCGCCGCGCTCAGGCGCCGGGTGCTGCCCAGGGCCACGGCGATGGTCAGTTGCGTATCGAGCGGGACGATGTAGTTGAGTTCGTCCTCAAGGTGCGCGTGCTGGTAGAACGACAGGTAGTACTCGCTGCGCTTGAAGTGGTCAGGCGCCACATCGCTCAGGCGATAGCAGCCAGGGGCCAGGCCCTCCATGCAGGCGCGGTAGAACGGGCACAGCAGGTAATAACCTTCGAGGTACTTCTGCACGTTACCTTCAGGCAACCAAGGACCCTCTTCGTCTTTTTCGAACAAGGCCGAAGGCAGGCCCTTGCGTGGGTAGAGGAACACCGTGATGGCCTGGCATTGGGCCAGGCAGTTGAGCGCGCCGAACAGCGCTTCGACGAAGCCTGGCGTGCCGATGGCCTCGATGACACGGGCCATCTGCTCGTACCAGTCGGGCGATTTCAGCTGGTCTTTGCTCATGTCTCAGGTCCCCGCCAGGGTTGTTGTACGTATTCGTGGCTGGCTGGGATTGTTTCACGCACTGACCAAGGCGACCATCACCCTTCGGGGTGAGCTGCCGTTCGTACCGCCGCAGTGAACGCATCCCTCGGCCCGCGAACCTAATGCCAGGCAAGCCAACCCGTCTCGGAGGCCAGCCATGGCAGACCCCAAGCAGCCCAATGATCCCGATCCCTATGTGGACAACATCCCTCACAATCCCGGAGAACCAGTGCCACCACCGGAGGAGGAAGCCCCCGACTGGCCGGAAGGCCAGGTGCCCCCAGAAGAGCAGTCCGATGGCTGAGTGCCGCACCGGCCCTTTCGCGGGCAAACCCGCGCCCGCCCCCACCACCGCCCCCTGTGGGAGCGGGTTGGCCCGCCAATAGGGAAACTCGGTACAACAGCCACGCCCGGGCAGAACCGTTGGTCGCAGTTCCTGCATCAGAAACCGATCACACCCGCCCCGTCAGGGCTCTTAATCCATGAGAGGTGCGGCAACAGCTTCGCCTCCACTCCTGTGTTCGGCCCGCTTGCTAGCGGGCCCTTTTTTCGAACCCGAGGAGGTCACCATGCACACGACATTGCAGATGGGCGGCGGCAACGTCCAGGACGACTAGCCAGCACTCAACCCTGATCAGCGCAACGACCGCGCCGATGATCCCGATACCGACCCGGACCTGGAAGACGACGGCAACCGCCCCGGCGTTCCAGCCAGCGACCCTGAATCAGGGGCCTGAACGCACACGGGGCAAGCCTGCAGTCCTGCCGGTGCAGGATGCACACTTGCCCCGTACAGATCAGCCGTAGATCAGGCGGTCGTCGCGTCTTCCTGGGTTGAGCCCACCTCAGGTTGCCCCTGGCCATCGCCTGGACCCGACTGCGGCACGAAGGCCGGCCCACTGCCTGAAAGTCGCCAGCTCACGTCACTCACGCCATAGCGCTCGGCCATGGGCCGGCTCACCTTGCGGATCTTCTCTCTGCCGAACTTCGGAATGATCCCCACCCCAGCATCACAACTGGCCCAATGCCAAGCCTCGGCATTGTCCATGCGCTCCAGACGGATGATGAAACTGCGCGGCTGGCCATGCAGCCGGTAGTCGATGATGTACAGCTGTGGGGTTGGCATCGTAGGGGCCCTCCTCTTCTCCATGGATGACATCCAGATGGATCAAGGTTTTGCGCGAAGATTCAAAAGATTGTCGAACAATTCGAATGAGTGGCCCGATGCCTGAATCCTGCCAGGCGCTCGGGACTGCGCCAGGCAGCAGCATCACCTTCCGGATGACCGCGTCCACGCCACACATGCCCGCGGTCTGGCGGATGATGGTGTCGGCTGGACCGTCGTCAGGGGTATGGTCGATGGCAGTCCACGCCAAAGGCCTGGCGGGCGTACTCAAGCCGCCGACAGCAGGCCCATACATGGAACGACCTTGGACAAGCGGCACGAGGCCACTTGCCCAGGGTCGTTGCCCGGCAGCTGCTACACCGGGCTGGATCGGGCGGGCGTCACTGGTTGCGACCGCCACCGTGGCTGTGCTGGCCGCCTTTGCGGCCGGCCTCGGAGGCCCGCTCCCGGTCGTTGGCAAAGTTGCCCCCGGAGTTCTGCCCGCCTTTGTGGCCTGCGCGGGAGGCTTTTTCGCGGTCGTTGGCGAAGTTGCCCGGGTTGGTTTCCTTGGTGCCGCCACGTTGTCCGCTGTTTTCTTGATCACGAGCCATGTCGTTTCTCCTTACAGGTGGATTAGCTGGGCACGGAATCACACCGTGCAGTAGTTCCGAACCGGCCAGGGCAGGCTCTGCTCAATCGGTCTGTCCAGGCTCGGACGAGTGGCGCCAAACAATGCCCCGGCCAAACATTTGCACGCGAGCGTCTGGGTGCAGGATATTTTTGGCACTTCGCCAACGGCGGCGCGGTCATACAGAAACGCCCATTCTTCCTCGACCAGGAACCGTGCCATGATGCATGCCCACCCCGCCCACGCCTGCCGCCAACTCGCCCTGGAACAGAACCGCCGTCTGCTCCAGCAGGCCTACCAATTCGACCACACCGCCTTTGCCTTGCTTGACCGCCCCGGGCTCGATGCCGGCCGCTTCGACCGCTACCAGGCGTTGCGGCGAAAGGCGGCCGAGCGCTACCAGGAAGCACTGGAGCATCTGGCGCTGATCGAGCGAACGTTCCACGCCCCGAACAGCGGGGCCCGCGCGCGCTCGCCGCGCCGTTGAGAGCGGGCCTATAATCGCGCATCAACCGCCCGGCGATGCTGCGATGGGCCGAATCGTTAGGTCTGCAGAAGGCTGCGCCCATGAAGTCATCCTCCAAGCCCGCCGTCGCCTCGCCTCAGAATCCGACGTTGAGCCCGAGCCACCTGGACTTTCCGGTGGTCGGCATTGGCGCTTCGGCAGGAGGGCTGGAGGCAATCTGCACCTTCTTCAAGCAAATGCCCGCCGATTGCGACATGGCCTTCGTGGTGGTGCTGCACCTGTCGGCAGACCACCAGAGCGTTGCCGACCGCATCATCCAGGAAACCACGGCCATGCCGGTGCTGCAGGTCAGCGAACCGGTGCCGATCGAGCGCAACCATGTCTACGTGATTTCCCCGGCCAACCGCCTGTCCACCAACGATGGCTACCTGCGTGTCAGCCCGGCCAACCGTCGCCGGGGGGATCATGTCGCGATCGACCTGTTCTTCCGCGACCTGGCCGATGTGCACAAGGACCATGCGTTTTGCGTGATCCTCTCCGGCACCGGCGCCGACGGGGCGGTAGGTTTGTCACGG
Source organism: Pseudomonas sp. PKS (assembly GCF_051913525.1). Lineage (NCBI taxonomy): Bacteria > Pseudomonadati > Pseudomonadota > Gammaproteobacteria > Pseudomonadales > Pseudomonadaceae > Pseudomonas > Pseudomonas sp. PKS. The sequence goes on from NZ_JBEGDO010000001.1 coordinate 446,081, forward strand.
ATCAAGGAACAGGGCGGCGTGACCCTGGTCCAGTCACCTGATGATGCCCTATACGACAGCATGCCGCGGGCGGCGCTGGAGACTGGCATGGTCGACGCCGTGCTGCCGGTGGCCGAGATGCCGCAAAAGCTCATGGAGCTATGGCGCAACGCTCGCCAGGTGAGGCTGCCGACCATCGAGGACGACACCCTGCCCCCAGCCCTGGGCACCCGTAGCGGCGACCCCGCCCAGGCCGAACCGCTGCTCGATGAAATCCTTCTGTTGCTGCGCACCAATACCGGCCATGACTTCCAGCACTACAAACGTGCCACCGTACTGCGGCGCATCGAGCGGCGCCTGCACGTCACCGGGCAGCCGAACCTGGCCGCCTACCAGCGCTACCTCGAGCAGCACCCGGCCGAATCCGCTGAGCTGCTGGCGGACATGCTGATCGGCGTGACCAACTTCTTCCGCGACCGCGAAGCGTTCGAATCCCTGGAGCGTCATGTGCTGCCGGAGCTGGTCAGCGATGGCGAAAGCGGTGAGGGTCCAAGCGAGGTGCGTGTCTGGTCGGCCGGCTGCTCGACCGGTGAAGAGGCGTACAGCCTGGCCATGCTCGTATGCGAGCAACTGGCGCTGGAGCGGCGCGCAGCGAAGGTCCAGGTGTTTGCCACCGACCTGGATGAGCGCGCCATCGGCACCGCCCGTACCGGCCTCTACCCGGAGTCGATCGTCACAGATGTGCCGCCGGCCCGGCTGCGCCAGTTCTTCATCAAGGAAGACCAGCATTACCGGGTGCGCAAGGAAATCCGCGAAAAAGTGCTGTTCGCCCGGCACAACCTGCTGTCCGACCCGCCGTTCTCGCAAATCGACCTGATCGTCTGCCGCAATCTGCTGATCTACCTGGATCGCGAGGTGCAGCGCGACATCCTGCAGATGTTCCACTTCGCCCTGCGCCCGGGCGGGCACTTGTTCCTGGGCACTTCCGAATCGGTGGATGTGGCCAGCGAGCTGTTCATCCCGGTGGACAAGCGCAACCGTATCTTCCGCGCAAGTCCGGCCAGCCCTGCCATTCGCTCTTCCGGTCGGCTGCTGCCCGGCGCCGAAGTGTCCGCCGCCTTGCAGGACAGCCAGGCCAAGCTACGCCCCGGCCGCAAGCTCTCCTATGCCGAGGTGCATCACCGCGCCCTGGCCAAGCGCACCCCGCCCAGCCTGATCCTCGATGGCGATGGCAATATCCTGCACATGAGTGAAGGCGTCGGTCGCTTCCTGCACCTGGTCGGCGGCGAGCCCAGCCGCAACCTGATCAACCTGGTGCTGCCACAACTGCGCCTGGCCCTGCGCAGCACCTTGTTCCAGGTTCGCCAGGGCAACGAAGCGGTGACCTCCCGCCCGGTCGAGCTTGGCCAGATGCAGGTGGAAATCGCCGTGCATCCGCACAAGGACGAACCCAGCGGCAGCGAATGCCTGCTGGTGGTGTTCGAGGAGCGCGTGCCCGACCCTTCCCTGCTGCCCACCAGCGCCATCCGCCAGACCGACAGCATGGTCCTGAACAACCTGGAGCGCGAGCTGCAACGCACCCGCCTGCAGTTGCAGGAAACCATCGAGCAATCGGAAATTTCCAGCGAAGAGCTGACCGCCTCCAATGAAGAAATGCAGGCGATCAACGAGGAGCTGCGTTCGGCCAGCGAGGAGCTGGAAACCAGCAAGGAAGAACTGCAGTCGATCAACGAAGAACTGCTGACCGTCAACTACGAGCTCAAGAACAAGGTCGAGGAGACCGACAAGGTCAACGACTACCTGAGCAACCTGATTGCCTCCACCGCCATTGCCACGGTGTTCGTCGACCGCAACTTGTGCATTCGCTGGTTCACCCCCCGCGCCGCCGACATCTTCAACATCCTGCCCGTGGATACCGGCCGCTCGCTGCTCGACATCACCCACCGCCTGGATTACCCGGAGTTGGCCGACGACGCCCGCGCCGTGGCCCAGGGCACCCCGTCCATCGAGCGCGAAGTGTGCGGCGAAAACCAGCACTGGTACCTGGCCCGCCTGCTGCCTTACCGGGCCAACGAGCAGAAGATCGACGGCACGGTGCTCACGTTCATCGACATCAGCAAAGGCCGCGCCGCCGAGGAGCGCCTGCGCCTGGGCGAAGAGCGCATGCGCCTGGTGGCTGAAAGCACCCATGACTTCGCCATCATCCTGCTCGACGAGCACGGGGTGATCACCGACTGGAACACCGGCGCCACACTGATCTTCGGCCACACCAAAGACGAGGTGGTCGGCCGCCATTACGAGCTGATCTTCACCGAGGAGGACCGCGCCAACGGCGTGCCCAGCCGGGAACTGCGCAGTGCCCGCCTCAACGGCCGTGGCCAGGACGAACGCTGGCACGTGCGCAAGGACGGCAGCCGCTTCTTCTGCAGCGGCGAGGTTTCCCTGCTCAAAGGCAGCAGCCTGCGCGGCTACGTCAAGATCGCCCGCGACCTGACCGGACACAAGCGCCTGCACGACGAACAGAGCAAGCAACTGGCCGAATCCCAGAGCAGCAGCCACATGAAGGACGAGTTCTTCGCCATCATGTCCCATGAGCTCAAGCACCCGCTCAACCTGATCCAGCTCAACGCCGAGATCCTGCGCCGCCTGCCTTCGGTGAAGAACACCAGCGCCGCCAGCAAGGCCGTCGGCACCATCTGCGAAGCCGTCGCCAGCCAAGCGCGCATCATCGACGACCTGCTCGATGTGGCACGCATCCGCACCGGCAAGCTCAAGCTCAAGACCGAACCTGTGAACCTGTGCACCATCCTGCGTGACATCCATGCCGTGGTGCGCAGCGAACAGCATCCGTGCGACGTGGTGCTGGAGTTGCCGGCCGACGACAAGGCCCTGTTCATAGAGGGGGACATCACCCGCCTGGAGCAGATCATCTGGAACCTGCTCAACAATGCCCTGAAGTTCAGCCCCGCCGGTAGTGAGATCCGCCTGGTGCTGTCCAGTCACGGCGAACAGGCGCTGCTGCAGGTGATCGACCAGGGCCTCGGCCTGAGCGAGGAAAGCCTGGAGAACATCTTCGACCTGTTCACCCAGGCCACCCCGCAAGTCACCAGCCACAGCCGCGAAGGCCTCGGAATCGGCCTGTCGCTGGTACGCCAGCTGGCCCTGGCCCATGGCGGCAGCGTCCAGGCCAGCTCGCCAGGGCTTGGCAAAGGCTGCACCTTCACCGTTCGCCTGCCGCTGTGCCACTTCAACCCGCAACTGCAGCACACCCCGGGCGAACAGCAGGTGGTCCCGCGGCTGGACAATACCCGGGTACTGCTGGTGGACGACTCACCGGATGTACTGGAGATCATGCAACAGCTGCTGGAGATGGAAGGTGCGCAGGTCCATGCCTTCAATGACCCGCGCGCCGCGCTGAAGGCCGCGGCCAACGGGCAGTACGACATCATTCTGTCGGACATCGGCATGCCGGTAATGGACGGCCATGCGCTGATCAAGGCACTGCGCGAACACCCGCACCTGCATGACATACCCGCCATCGCCTTGACCGGCTATGGCGCCAGCGCCGACCAGTACAAGTCGCGCCTGTCAGGCTTCGACCGCCATCTGAACAAACCGGTGGCCTATGACGAGCTGGTGGAAGCGATCGAGGCCTTGAGCGGCTCGCAGCCCTACTGACCGCTCATCCTGGCGGGTACAACTTCCAGCTGGCACCCAAGGCCCAATTCAGTAGGAATACTGGATTTTGCCCGGAGTCTGCATGAAGCCCCTCAAGCACCGCGCCACCGTGATCTGCCGACACGGCAGGAAAACCCGCAAATGGCTATGGGTGAGAAAGCCCAAAGCCGCGTGGACATTGCCAGGCGGCAAGATCGAGCCAGGCGAGACTCCGGTCGAGGCGGCCGAGCGGGAGCTTTTGGAGGAGACCGGGCTCCGGGCCCGGGAACTGACCTTCCTGATGCGCTATGAGTCGCCCGTGCAGGTGCATTACGTGTTCGAAGCCCAATTCGCCGACGCGCCCCGGCCCGCAGCTTGCCACGAAATCGCCGATTGCTGCTTCGCGCACCTGGATCAGGTGTCCGAACTCAAAAGTGACATCAGGCTGCTGATCCAGTCACTGCTCGCCTGTGATCGGTGCCTGGCCGACTCCGTGCGCTGAAACCTGACCGTTTTTCGCCGGGGCGCCCTTCGCGGGTAAACCCGCTCCCAGAGGTACCTCGGTGATGTCGAGAACACCGAAACACCTGTGGGTGCGGGTGTACCCGCAAAAAGGGCACATCAGCCCGAATCACGCATGGACACTGTGCTGGCAAGCATCGGCCTCGATCGGCATTTCGTCGATGGCGTCGATCATGCCGCTGGCCAGGGCTTCCTTGGCGCCCAGGATCCGTGGATAGGCCATCAGGTAACGCGGCACATCGAGCACTTCGCTGGCCCCCTCGGTCCGTTCGGCCACGATCTGGGCATACAGGCGCAGGTCGTAGTCCAGGCTCATGGCGTACTCGGCCATTCGTGAGTGGTCCACCGAGCCGTGCAAAGTCCAGTGAAACGGATGGAACAAGAACTTGCTCAGCACGCACGCGGTGCGCCGCTCGCCGGCCAGGAACAGAATATTGCCCATGGACTCCACGGTACCCAGGTTGTGGGTATGCACCGGTACCGGCAACGAGCGCAGGAAGTTGTAGAGCGTGAAGCCGTAGCTGCACTCCCCGCCCATGGTCGCGATGTTGATCTGCAGAATATCCGCGCCCTGTTGCAGGGCGCGGGTGCAGGTGGTGATCAGGTTGCCGCAGGTGGATGAATTGATGGGGCCTGTGAAGTGGATGATGTGTCTGGCCATGCTTGCCTCCAAAGTTGGCGGAATCAGTCCAGTGAAGCGGGCAGACGGTCAGTCGGACTCGTCGGTGGCGGCCGGTGGCAAGTCGTCGCAGCCTTCGCCCATCTGCTGGTACTGCTTGCGCAGGGCGTGCAACTTGGCCGGATCCATGTGCTCCAGATCCAGCAGCGCCTTGTGTGCCTTGTGCGTGGTACGCAGCAGTTCGTCGATCTTGATGTGCAAGACGTCGTTGTCGCGGTTCTGGGTATTCTGGATCAGGAACACCATCAGGAAGGTGATGATGGTGGTCGAGGTATTGATCACCAGTTGCCAGGTGTCGTTGAAGTCGAACAACGGCCCGCTCACGGCCCAGACCAGGATCAACAACAATGCAATGGCGAAGGTCAGCGGACGGCCGGCCCATTTGGCCAGCCATTGTGCGAAACGATCGAATTTCATACCGGCGGTCCTCCCTTGCTACCGGCATCAGCCCGGCAGCTTGTCCTCGCCTGGCAGGCCCTGCAAGCCAGGGTCGTCGGGCATGACCTCAGGGGCATCCTCGGGTCGCTCGCGGGCCTGGGGAAGCTGGTTCAGTACGCCGAATTCGGTGTCGGTGTTCATAGCGCCGCTCCTCTGACAATGCCGGGTGGACAAAATCGCCCCCGGCATCCGGTGGAATCGCCCGGCGCGGCAAAGTTCAAAAACGATGGCGCCAGGGCCGGTCAGAGGCCCATCGAACGCCCCTTGGCTTGATGGTCGGCCAGCCAACGTTCCAGCACTGGCGCCGGCATCGGCCGCCCGAGCAAAAAGCCTTGGCCCTGGTCGCACCCGACGTTGCGCAGGAATTCGTACTGCGCCTGGGTCTCGATCCCCTCGGCGGTGATCCGAAAGCCCAAGGCGTGGCCCAGGTCGATGATGCCCCGGGCCACCGCTTCGGCATCGTCATCGCCTGGCAGGTCCTTGATGAACGCCCGGTCGATCTTCAGGTGGTCGATCGGTAGCGCCCGCAGGTAGGCCAACGACGAATAACCCGTGCCAAAGTCGTCCACCGCCGTGACCACACCCATGCCCTGCAATTGCGCCAGCACCGCACAGGCCTGTTGCTGGCTTTCCATCAGCAGGCTTTCGGTGATCTCCACCTCCAGCAGGCTGGCCGGCAGTTCGTGGCGCGCCAGGGCCGTGGCCAGGCTGGCGACGTAGTCGCTGCGCTCGATCTGCAACGCCGCCACATTGATCGCCAGTGGCCCAGGCAGGCAGTCCGCCGCGCGCCAGGCCGCCAGCTGGGCGCAGGCCAGCTCCAGCACCCGCTCACCCAAGGGGATGATGAGCCCGGTGCGCTCGGCCAAGGGGATGAACTCGCCCGGCGAGACCAGGCCATGGTCGGGATCGCGCCAGCGCAACAGGGCCTCGACCCCTTCCAGCCGACCGCTGAACAGGTCCACCTTGGGTTGGTACCACAGCTCGAACTCATCGTACTCCAATGCCCGGCGCAGGTTGCGCTCAAGCTCAAGGCGCTGCTGCAGGCGCTCGGTCATCTCCAGGTGGTACGCACGCCAGGCGTTGCGCCCGCCCTCCTTGGCCGCATACATCGCCGTGTCCGCGTGGCGCAGCAGGCTGTCGGCATCCGCGCCGTGCTGCGGGCACCGGGCCACGCCAATGCTGCCGGTGACCAACGCAGCATTGCCATTGAGGTCGAACGGCCGCTGCAGGCACCGCAGCAAGGCTTGCACCTGAAGATTGACCTGGCCTTGGCTGCCCTGAAGCATGAACACGAATTCGTCACCGCCGAGGCGGCAGACCCGATCGGCGCTATCGAGCTCCTGCAGAAAACGTGCGGTAGCTTGTTGCAGCAGTAAATCACCCATCGGGTGGCCCAGGCTGTCATTGACCTGCTTGAAGCCGTCGATATCGAGCATCAGCACCGCCAGACCATGGCCTTGGGCAATCGCCTCGGCCAGTTGGCGCTGGAACAAGACCCGGTTGGGCAAGCCGGTAATGGTGTCGTAATGGGCCAGACGTTCAAGCTGCGCCTGGGACTGGCGCAGCTCGCGGTTACGCTGTTGCAGCAGGCGCTGGTTGCCATTGAGCTGAGCGACGAACACGCTGAACAGCCCCGTGCAGGTCAAGGCAAACATGAACAGCGGCGACGTGAACAGGCCCAGCACCGGCCAGCCGTCCTGTGGGGCGGCGACCATTTGCCAGTGGCCGCCGGGTACCTCCACCACCTGGCTGAGCAGCGGCTCGTCGAACAGGTGCGGATCGCCCCAGATCATCGCACCTTCGGCACCCTTGCCGTCCGTACCGCGTACCGCCACCTGGAAATCCATGTCCGGCCGCAGGCCCGTGGCCCACAACAGACGATCGATATCGGCGACGATCGAAACATTGCCCCAGTAGAACTTCACCCCTCGCTTGCCAGTGACGAACACCGGCCGCCGATAGATCAGCGCCCGCCCGCCTTGATACAGCTGGACAGGGCCAGCCAGGACCGCCTGGCGCTGCTCGCGGGCCGTCTGGAGCATGGGAAACTGGTCGGGCAAGCGGCGATAGTCCAAGCCAATGATGGCCTGGTTACCTTCACGTGGGTAGACATCGTTGATCACATCATCCGGTGCCAGTGCGATGTGATGCATGTAAGGCACCGACTCAAGGGCATCGAGGGCCATGCCTTTAAAATGCGCCTCACTGATACGTCCGTCGGTGGCGATCAGTTGGGCAATGCCTTCGGCCTCGCCGAAAGCCGCACGCAACTGGGCTTCCAGGGCACCGCGCACACCAGATAAGCGCGCCGAGATATTGGCGATCTGCTCGCTTTCCTCGCGTTGGTTGTCCAGGTGTCCAAGCACCACCGACAGGCCTATGCCAACCAAGGCGAAACCAACCGGCAGCAGACGATGGAGGGTGCGTCGCAGCGAGCCGACGGGGGGCGGCGCTTGTTCATCAAGGAGGTGGTGAAGAGTCTTCATAGGCCGCAATCGAGTTCGATTGATCCTGTATCGGCGTGCCGGGGGCAAATTTGAGCCACACTGGTGTTTTTCTGCGCCAGGGTGCATGCTCACCAGCTGAAGCGTTTCACCAAGCCAAAAACAACGTGAGGTGCCGTACCCATGGATCCTTTGCTCGATTCGCTGTTTCCTGCTGCCGACGACATTCCCGAAGCCTGGCGCCTGGGCGCCCCGCTGGAACAACGCGACTACCTGGTCGGCGGTGAACTGCGCCGTTGGGACGGCCCCTTGGCCACGGTGCGCAGCCCGGTCTGGCTAAAGGAAGGCGACGAGGAACGCCAGGTGATCCTGGGCAGCGCCCCCCTGCTCGATGCCGACACCGCCCTCACCGCCCTGGACGCCGCCGTACAGGCCTACGACAAGGGGCGCGGCATGTGGCCCACCCTGCGCGTGGCCGAGCGTATCCAGCATGTCGAGGCCTTCCTGGCGCGCATGCGCGAGCAGCGTACGGCAGTGGTCAAGCTGCTGATGTGGGAGATCGGCAAGAACCTCAAGGATTCTGAAAAGGAATTCGACCGCACCTGTGACTACATCGTCGACACCATCAACGCCCTGAAAGACCTGGACCGACGCTCCAGCCGCTTCGAACTCGAGCAAGGCACCCTCGGCCAGATCCGCCGGGCCCCGCTAGGCGTCGCGCTGTGCATGGGCCCCTACAACTACCCGCTCAACGAGACCTTCACCACGCTGATCCCGGCGTTGATCATGGGCAATACCGTGGTGTTCAAACCGGCCAAGTTCGGCGTGCTGCTGATCCGCCCACTGCTGGAGGCATTCCGCGACAGCTTCCCGCCGGGGGTGATCAACGTAATCTATGGCCGTGGCCGCGAGACGGTCAGCGCCCTGATGGCCAGCGGCAAGATCGACGTGTTCGCCTTCATCGGCACCCACAAAGCCGCCAGCGACCTCAAGAAACTGCACCCACGCCCGCACCGTCTGCGCGCCGCCCTGGGCCTGGACGCCAAGAACCCCGGCATCGTCCTGCCCCAAGTGGACCTGGACAACGCCGTCGAAGAGGCCGTGACCGGCGCCCTGTCGTTCAACGGCCAGCGCTGCACGGCCCTGAAGATCCTGTTCGTCCATGAAGACGTGGTCGAGCCGTTCCTGGACAAGTTCCAACGCAAGCTCGCTGCCCTCAAACCCGGCATGCCGTGGGAGCCAGGTGTGGCCCTGACGCCGTTGCCTGAACCGGGCAAGATCGACTACCTGGACGGCCTGGTGGCCGATGCCACCGCCAAGGGTGCGCGGGTACTCAACGAAGGGGGTGGGCTCAGCCGCGGCTCGTTCTTCTACCCGGCCTTGCTCTACCCGGTCAGCGCCGACATGCGCGTTTACCACGAAGAACAGTTCGGCCCGTTGGTGCCCGTGGTGCCCTACCGCGACCTGCAAACGGTGATCGACTACGTGCTCGACTCCGACTACGGCCAGCAGCTGAGCCTGTTCGGCAACGACCCGCAGACCATCGGCATGCTGGTGGACACCTTCGCCAACCAGGTCGGGCGCATCAACCTCAACGCCCAGTGCCAGCGCGGGCCGGACACCTACCCGTTCAACGGCCGCAAGAACAGCGCCGAAGGCACCCTGTCGGTGCATGATGCGCTGCGCGTGTTCTCCATCCGCACCCTGGTGGCGACCAAGTTCCAGCACGCCAACAAGGAGCTGATCAGCGAGATCATCCGCAATCGTCAGTCGAGCTTCCTGACCACCGATTACATCTTCTGACGCCCGCGCTTAGAGAAAATCGATCTAACCGGCTTGTCGATTTTCTCTGGGCGCAAACGACTCTAAGCAACAGGGCGCCAACCGGTGCCCTCACGCGAAGGAGAATCGAACATGGCAGTCAAACCCATTCCCGAAGGCCAGCAAAGCATCACCCCGTACCTGGCCATCAACGATGCCGCCAAGGCCATCGAGTTCTACAAAAAAGCCTTTGGCGCAGTCGAAATGTTCCGTCTGGACGCTCCGGGCGGACGCGTCGGCCATGCCGAGCTGAAGATCGGCGACTCCTCGCTGATGCTCGGCGACCCCTGCGATATGGAAGGCGGCCTGACCGCCAGCCAGAAGCTCGCCGGCGCCGGTGTAGGCCTGCATCTGTATGTGGAGGATTCCGACACAGTCTTTGCCCAAGCCCTTGCGGCCGGCGCGACACAGTTGCACGCGGTGACAGACCAGTTCTACGGTGACCGCAGCGGCAGCCTGAAAGACCCGTTCGGCAACATCTGGTTCGTCTCCACCCACAAAGAAGACCTCACCCCCGACGAAATCCGCGCCCGCGCCGCGAAGATGTTCGGCGGCAACTGAGCACAGTTGAATGCGCGGCGCGATTGCTTGAAGCTTGTCGCTCGTAGCTTGGAGCTGCTTCATGCGAATCATCGACAAAACCGCCGCGCAGGTGCGTAGCCTGACCCCGGCCGAAGAGGAATTGCTGGTCGGCTTTGCCACTGGCGCCCTCGCCGGCCCCCGCCTGCTGCACGCCAACCAATGGCTGATGAAAGTGCGCAGCGCCAACCAGTGGCTGGCCTGCGATTGCCGGCGGGACGCCCTGCCTGTGCTCAACATCACCCTCAACGGCAGTACTGGCACCTTGTTCTTGCGCAACAACCCTGACACCCCCGAGCATGCCCCGGGCTGCCCGTTCACCAAGGTCGAGCGCGAAGCCGGTGAACGCACTGAGCAGGCCGCGCAGCCTGCCGCGTGGCTGGCGCCCGATACTCCACTGCGTCTGCTGGGCGACTTCCACGCTGCCAGCGAAGGTGGCCCAGCCAGCACCGGAACCGCTACTGAACGTCGCGAACAGCAGCGTTTGCTCTCATTGCTGCTGACCTGGATGGAAGCCAGCGGGCTCAATGTCTATGCCACGCACCTGAAGAAAGACCTTACCGCCCAGTTCGCCGACCTGCGCGGCGTGGCCGCCCGCTACCCGTTGGTCGAGCGCGTACCGGCGAGCAACTACCTGGAAACCCGCCTGGACATGAAGCACATGATGATGCTCAAGTCCCGCCTGCGCGAAGCCACGGCCTTCGGTAATCATCGCCGTCATGGGCTGTTGCTCGACTGCATCGACCAGATCAAGGGGCGCAAGGTCTTCAACGCCCGCACCGAGGACGGCTTCGACTTCCAGGGTCACCACCTGTATTGGGACGGCGGCAAGACGCGCGGGCCGTTGCTGGCCCTGATGCTCTATTCGCCTACCACCGCCGGCAGCCATTTCTACGAGTTGATCCACGTGGCGAGCGTCCCGGTGCTGTCACGTGGGCACCTGTTCCCGGTGTACCGCGACGAAGAGCGCGAGCCGCTCAAGGCCTTGGTGTCGTTGATCGACTGGATGGCGAGCAAGGGGGTCAAGGTGTTGATGCGCAGGCCGGTGATTGGCGGCCAGGTGATGGACGAGCTGGTGCTGACCTCGGACCAGGACCGGGTGCTGTCGGTATCGCTGCTCGAACAACCGATCGGGCCAGAGCCAGACACCGAGAACTTCAAGCGCTACGCCGACTTCAAGAGCCTGGAGACCTTCCGCAAGTTCGTCGCCGGCTTCTTCATGCGTGAGCGCTGAAGGCAGCGCTGCCCTCTTGGCGGGTAAACCCGCTCCCACAGGTTCACCGTTGCCCTGAAGCGCAGCGCGGTGCCTGTGGGAGTGGGTTTACCCGCGAAAGCGTCAGTACAGACGCCCCAAGACTTGGCCTAGAACGCCGCCTTGAAGATCGCCTCGATCTGCGCCTGGTTCGCCGGGCGTGGGTTGGTCAGCCCGCAGGCGTCCTTCAAGGCGTTGGCCGCCAGCAGCGGCACATCCTCGACCTTCGCCCCCAGCTCCGCCAACCCCGCCGGAATCCCGATCGCCGCTGCCAGGTGCTCGATGGCCGAAATCGCCGCGCTCGCGCCCTGCTCAGCATCCAGCGCACACACCTTCACGCCCATGGCCTTGGCCACATCGCGCAGCCGTGTGGCGCTGACCTGGGCGTTGAAGCGCTGCACATGGGGCAGCAACACCGCATTGCACACGCCATGAGGCAGGTCGTAGAAACCACCCAACTGGTGCGCCATGGCATGCACATACCCCAGCGAAGCGTTGTTGAACGCCATGCCCGCGAGGAACTGGGCATAGGCCATGTTCTCCCGCGCCTTCAGGTCGCCACCATCGGCCACGGCCTGGCGCAGGTTGTCGCTGATCAGGGTGATGGCCTTGAGCGCACAGGCGTCGGTGATGGGGGTTGCCGCCGTGGACACATAGGCCTCGATGGCATGGGTCAGGGCATCCATGCCGGTCGCGGCGGTGAGGCTCTGCGGCATGCCGACCATCAACGCCGGGTCGTTGACCGACAGGATCGGCGTCACGTTACGGTCGACGATGGCCATTTTCACGTGCCGCGCCTCGTCGGTGATGATGCAGAACCGCGTCATCTCGCTGGCTGTGCCAGCGGTGGTGTTGATGGCAATCAGCGGCAATTGCGGTTTACTGGAGCGGTCGACACCCTCGTAATCACTGATGTGGCCGCCGTTGGTGGCGCACAGGGCGATGCCCTTGGCACAGTCGTGGGGCGAGCCACCGCCCAGGGAAACCACACAGTCGCATCGCGCCTGGTGCAGCAAGGCCAGCCCCGCCTCGACGTTGGCGATGCTCGGATTGGGCTTGGCGCCATCGAACACCACCGAATCGATGTCGCGCATGGCCAGCATGCCGGCGATACGCTCGGCGACCCCGGCCTTGACCAGCCCTGGGTCGGTGACGATCAGTGCCTTGCGCAGGCCGAAACCTGCGATGGCGGCCATCGCCTCCTCCAGGCAATCGATACCCATGATGTTGACGGCAGGAATGAAGAACGTGCTACTCATGGCCGAATCCTCGCGAAAAGTCTGTGTACCTTCGAGGATCCGCCTGATTGCGGCGAGGGGTGTTGATCCAGCGCAAGGCCATGCCTAAATGGGCAACACAGCACCTGTAGGCGCTGGCGAAGCCTGCGATGGGCCGCACAGCGGCCCCTGATTGAACAGCGTGCGAGCGCCTACCCCAGGAACAACCGATACGCCGGGTTGTCGGTTTCATCCCAATAGCGATAGCCCATGTCATCCAGCGCCTGGGGCAGCCCCGGTAGCTCATCGCCCGGCACCTCCAGCGCGGCGAACACCCGCGCCTCGGCCGCACCGTGATTGCGGTAATGGAACAGGCTGATGTTCCAGCGCTTGCCCAAGCGTTCGAGAAAGCCCAGCAACGCCCCGGGCCGCTCGGGGAACTCGAAACGCAGCACGCGCTCATCCGCCCCTGGCGCGGCATGGCCGCCCACCGTATGGCGCACATGCAGCTTGGCCAGTTCGTTGTCGGTCAGGTCCAGCACGTTGTAGCCCTGCTCGCGCAGGCTGGCCAGCAGGTGCTCGCGCGGGTCGTGCTGGGGGTGGGTCTGCACGCCCACGAACAGCCGCGCCTCCTTGCCAGGAAAGTAGCGGTAGTTGAACTCGGTGATCTGGCGCTTGCCCAGCGCCTGGCAGAACGCCCGGAAGCTGCCGGGGCGCTCGGGGATGGTGACAGCGATGATCGCCTCGCGCTGCTCACCCAGTTCGGCGCGCTCGGCCACGTGACGCAGGCGGTCGAAATTGACGTTGGCGCCGGAATCGATCGCCACCAGGGTCTGGCCTTGGACGCCTTCGCGGGCCACGTACTTCTTGATCCCGGCCACCGCCAGCGCACCGGAGGGCTCGGTAATCGAACGGGTGTCGTCATAGATGTCCTTGATGGCCGCGCACAACTCGTCGCTGCTGACGGTCACCACCTCATCGACAAAATGGCGGCACAACTCGAAGCAATGGGCACCGACCTGCGCCACTGCCACGCCGTCGGCAAAGGTACCGACTTGCGGCAGGATCACCCGCTCGCCCGCCGCCAGGGCAGCCTGCAGGCAGTTGGAATCCTCAGGCTCGACCCCGATCACCTTGACCTGCGGGCGCAGGTACTTGACGTACGCCGCGATGCCCGCCACCAGACCACCGCCACCCACCGGCACAAAGATCGCATCCAAGGCGCCGGGTTGCTGGCGCAGAATTTCCATCGCCACGGTGCCCTGGCCGGCGATCACGTCCGGGTCGTCGAACGGCGGCACGAAGGTCGCGCCGTCGCTGTCGGCCAGTTGCAGGGCATGGGCCAGGGCATGGGGGAAGCTTTCGCCATGCAGTACCACGTGGCCTCCGCGCGAGCGCACCCCTTGGACCTTGAGCTCCGGGGTGGTGGTCGGCATGACGATGGTCGCCCGCATGCCCAGCCGCGAGGCGGCCAGCGCCACGCCTTGGGCATGGTTGCCCGCGGAGGCCGTGATCACACCGCGCTCGCGCTGGGCTGGGGTCAAGCGCGACAAGCGGGTATAGGCGCCGCGGATCTTGAAGGAGAACGTCGGTTGCAGGTCTTCGCGCTTGAGCAGCACCTGGTTGCCCAGGGTGGCCGACAGCGCAGGTGCCAGTTGCAGGGGTGTCTCGATGGCCAGGTCGTACACCGGGGCGCTGAGAATGCGGCGCACCTGTTCCGAAAGCAGTTGCGCAGGCGAGACGGTGTTACGAGGGCTGACGCTGAGGTTGGTCATCGATGACTCCTGGTGTTTTCGAGGGCCCAGGAGTCGGAAAGAAAAAACCCGCCTCCAGGGCGGGTTCGGTGCACGTACGCGCTAGCCCGCCAATCCGATAATGGCGGTAATAATAATGGCGCGACGCTGCAGGTATGGGTTCATGGGTTGGGAAATTAGCCCGCCGCCTTGTAGGAAGTCAACACCCTCTCTTTCAGGCAAATTCCCTCATACGCCGAGAGGGATGGAAAAGCCAGTCAAACCACGGCCTGACGACCGACGCTGGATGCCTTGCTAGACGTAGACGACGACTCGCCTGATGGGACGACGGCACCTGGCTGGACCAGTCGAACAGTCTGGGCTTGACTGACTGAGGGCGGACATACCCGCTGCGGCACAGCGCCAACATCAAAGGACTTCAAGGAGTTCCCGTCCAGCATGTTCAAGACCATCGAAGACCAGTTGCGCAAGCAGGTGGCCCCCGCCGCGCTGCGCGCCGAGTTCCGCCAGCACGAGTTCGAGGCCATGCGCCGGTTCTGTCTGCTGATCTTCTGCGTCAGCATCGTCATCTGGCTGATCTTCGACCTGATCGTCAGCTATCTGGGCGATCAGGCGTTCACCTGGCGATCGATGGTCTTTCTCACCGCACTCTGCGCCATCACGGTCGTGCTTGGCTTTACCCGCAAAAGCCAGCATTTCGATGTGCTCAACCTGGTGTTCATCGCGACCATCACCCTGGGCATGCGCCTGGTGATCGACGGTATCCCAATTGCCCTGCGCCCCGTATGGCTGGTGCTGGGGGTGTCGACGGTGCTCTACAGCGTTTCGGTGCTGCCCGTGCGGCGCTGGTCGTTCTTCTGTGCCATGGCCATCACCTGGCTGATGCTCAACCCTTTCCAGCACACCCGTATCGAGTTTCTCGAGCTCGAAGGGGCGATGTTGACGAGCTATGCGGTGTTTCTTTGCGGCTTGGTGATCTACGCCTATCTACGGATGCGCCAAGCCAAGCTGCACAACTTCTACCTGTCCAAGGTCCTGCTGGAACAGGCCTACATCGATGCCCTCACCGAAATCCCCAACCGCCGGTCGTTCATGCTCACGGCCGAACAGCAGTTGCGGCTGGCCGCGTCCGGGCAGTACCTGGCGATGATCGACATCGACAATTTCAAGCGCGTCAACGACCGCTTCGGCCATGACATCGGTGACGAGGTGCTCAAGCGCGTGGCCGCCCACATCAAGGCGACCATGGCCAGCTATGCCTACGCGCGCCTGGGCGGCGAAGAGTTCGCCATCTACTTCCAGGGGCTCGACCAACAAGGCGCCGAACGGCAAGTGGGGGCGCTGTGCCAGCGGGTGCGCGAAGACCTGAACGCGCACCCGGTGACCATCAGCATCGGCCTGACCCGGGTCGAGCAGGGTGACACCCTGAGCATGGCGCTGGTGCGGGCCGACCAAGCGCTGTACGAAGCCAAGCACAGTGGCAAGGACCGCTTCGTCTCCTGGTCGGCGCAACTGGCCAAAGGTGCCTAGTTGCTAGGTTGCCCGCTCTGGCCCTTTCGCGGGTCAACCTGCTCCCGCAAGGCTTGCGGTGAACCTGTGGGAGCGGCGGTTCGGCGCTCCGATTTACCCGCGAAGAATGCACCTCGGTATCAGAACAACCTGGTCATTCTCTAACCTGCCGGCAGGCGAATCCTGAACTGCGCACCACCAAGCGCCGACTGGGCCACGGTCAATGTCCCGCCCTGCCCCTCGATGGCCCGCCGGCTGATGGCAAGACCCAGCCCGAAGCCACCGGTACTGCGGTCACGGCTGCGGTCCAGCCGGTAGAACGGCTGGAAGATCCGCTCGCGCTCCTCGGGAGGGATGCCGATGCCATCATCTTCAACGGTCACCAGGCACGCGCCGTCTTCTTCCAGACGCAGGCGCAGCAGCAAGCTCTCGTCGCAATAGCGCATGGCATTGCGCACCAGGTTCTGCACGGCGCGCGCGGTCAGACGGGGGTCGAGCACAAAGCGCGGCAACCGCGTCTCGGCCCGCACTTCCCACTGGATGCCCCGCCCGTCGAGCTCTTCGGCGAACCCGCCGAGCACGCTGTCGACCAGCTCCAACAACGACACCTCGACCCGTTCGCGGGCCTGGTCGGCGTTCTGCAGCCGACTGTAGGACAACAGCTCAAGCACCAGTTCATCGAGCTCACGCACGTGTCCGACCAGTTCCAGCAGGCGCTTGCGGCACGGGGGTGGCACCTCATCGAACAACAGCACCAGGCCGAAATCCAGCCGAGTCAGCGGTGTACGCAGCTCGTGGGACACCGCATTGAGCAGCTCGCGCTGCTGGTTGACGTGCCGCTCCAGGTCGCTGGCCATGGTGTCGAACACCCCGGCCAGCTCGCCGATGTTCGAGCGCGGCGAAATATGCGTCCTTTCGGCCATCTGCCCCTGGCCTAGACGCCGGGCGGTTTCCTTCAGGCGTTCCAGGTCACGCCAGTGCGGCCACACCCACAGCAGCAGGCAACCGAGCATGGCGGCGCCGATCAGCACCGTGACACCCCAGGACAACAGGTTGATGTCCAACGGGTCGGGCGGGGTATACAGGCTCACCAGCCAGTCCTGGTCCAACGGCGCCAGGGCGGTGTCGTAGTAGCCCCAGTCGGCGATGCGCACCACATTCTGGCCTTGCGTCAGGCGCGCGCGCTCCTGCGCCGTCAGCTCGGCCTGGTCCATGCGCAGCAACTTGACTTCCAGTGGTGCGAAGCTCTGCGCCAATTGCCGCTCCACCTGCGGCCACTGCTCGCGCGGGGTTTGTTGGAACTGGCGCACCAGCAGCGACTGCACGCCCTTGGCCTGCTCCAGGTTGTAGGCCATGAAACGGTCATGGAACAGGCCGACGATGGTGTCAGGGATGAACAGCAGCGCGCCGGCGTAGGCGGCGATGATGACCAGATACAGGCGCACCAGAATCTTCAGCATGGCGCGTCAGTACTCCCACTCGACCCGGCTGAACAGATACCCCTTGCCCCACACGGTCTTGATCTTGCGCGCCTCGCCGGCATGGTCATCGAACTTGCGCCGCAGCTTGGAGATGGCCACGTCCACCGAGCGGTCGGTACCGTTGAACTCGATGCCGCGCAGTTGCTGGAGAATGCGGTCGCGGCTGAGCACCTCGCCGGCATTGCGGGCCAGCACCACCAACAGGTTGTACTCGCTGCTGGACAGCTCCACCTCGTCGCCGCGCCAGGTGACGACGCGCTCAGCCAGGTCGATGCGCAAGCCCCCGACCTGGATCAGGTCGCTGTCCAGCCTGGGTTCGTTGACCGTGCTGCGACGCAGCAAGGTGCGTACCCGTGCCAGCAGCACGCGTGGTTCGCACGGCTTGGTGACGTAATCGTCGGCGCCCATCTCCAGCCCCAGCACCTGGTCGTGGCTGTCGTCGCGGGCAGTCAGCATGAGGATCGGCAGGGATTGCGACTCCTGACGCAGCAAGCGGCACACCTGCAGGCCGTCCAGGCCCGGCAACATCAGGTCAAGCACCACCAGATCGGGCTTTTGCCGGCGGAACTCTTCCAGCACGTGGTCGCCACGGGCGATCACCCGGACGTGAAAATCGTTGCGTTGCAAGTAGCTGGCGATCAGTTCGGACAAGGCACTGTCGTCTTCGACCAGGAGAATATTCGGCATAGGCGGTGAGAAGAACGGGTGAATGAAGAGGATTGACGCGCTGCAGGATATAGAATCCCAGGGCCGTCAATGAGAATTCTTACACTTTTTCACATTCGCCCTACATAGCTTCACAGCCATCGCAGGAGCGGCTGCCTTAGCATAGGCTCGGTCATTCTCGGAAGATCCGCATGTCAACTTCTTTCCCTTATCGCCTGCGCCCCTTGGCGCTTCTGGCGTTGCTGACCCTGTCGCTGGCCGGCTGCAACGACGCCGCCGAGCAGGACGCGCAGACACCCCCGCCCCAGGTCCGGGTCGAGACCGTGCAGGTCCAGCCCCTGGCCATCAGCACTGAGCTCAGCGGTCGCATCCTCGCGCCGCGCACTGCCGAGGTCCGCGCACGGGTCAGCGGCGTGGTGCTCAAGCGTGTGTACCGCGAAGGCAGCGACGTCAAACAGGGCGATGTCCTGTTCCTGATCGATCCTGCGCCGTTCAAGGCCGACCACGACGCCGCCCGTGCCACCTTGGCCAAAGCCGAGGCCAACCTGTACCAGGCGCGCCTGCAGGAGCAGCGTTACCGCGAGCTGGTGGACGACAAGGCGGTCAGCCGCCAGGAGTACGACAATGCCCGCGCCGCCTTCCTCCAGGCTGGGGCTATCGTGGCCGAGGCCAAGGCAGCCCTGGAACGTGCCCGCCTGAACCTGGGCTACGCCACGGTCACCGCGCCGATCTCCGGACGCATCGGCCGGGCCCAGGTCACCGAGGGCGCATTGGTGGGCCAGAACGAAACCACACCGCTGGCGACCATCCAGCAGTTGGACCCGATCCACGCCGACGTCACCCAGTCGACCCGTGAGCTCAATACCCTTCGCCGGGCCATGCGCGCCGGCGAGTTGCAGCAGGTCGGCGAAGGCCAGGCCAGGGCGACCTTGATCCAGGACGACGGCACGGCCTACCCGCTGCCGGGCAAGCTGCTGTTCTCAGACATCAGCGTCGACCCGAGCACCAACCAGATCACCCTGCGCAGCGAGTTCCCCAACCCGGACCTCGACCTGCTGCCGGGCAGCTATGTGCGTGTGCGCCTGGACCAGGCCGTGCAACCGAAGGGCATCAGCGTGCCGCAGCGCGCCATCCTGCGCGACAGCGCCGGCGTGCCCAAGGTGCTGGTGGTCGATGAGCAGGCGCGCATCAGCGAACGCCAGGTGGTACTGGGCAACGCCCAGGGCGACCGCTGGATCGTCATCCAAGGGCTGGCCGCCGGCGAGCGCGTGGTGATCGAAGGCCTGCAACACGTCAAGGCCGGCGACCAGGTCCAGGTCGACACTGCCCGAGAGGCCTTGCCCATCGTTCAGCACACTGGCCAGTGAGGGCCTGATTCATGCCGCAGTTCTTCATCGACCGCCCGGTATTCGCCTGGGTGGTCGCGCTGTTCATCCTGCTTGCCGGCGCCCTGGCCCTGCCCCAGTTGCCGGTGGCCCAATACCCCAACGTGGCGCCGCCACAGGTGGAAATCTACGCGGTCTACCCGGGCGCCTCGGCGGCGACCATGGACGAAAGCGTGGTCAGCCTGATCGAGCAGGAGCTCAACGGCGCCGACAACCTGTTGTACTTCGAGTCCCAGAGCAGCCTGGGCAGCGCCACCATCACTGCCACCTTCGAGCCGGGCACCCACCCGGACCTGGCCCAGGTGGACGTGCAGAACCGCCTGAAGGTGGTCGAGTCGCGCCTGCCACGCCCGGTGACGCAGCAGGGCCTGCAAGTGGAGAAGGTCTCCACAGGCTTTTTGCTGCTGGCCACCCTCACTTCCGAGGACGGCAACCTCGATGAGACCGCCCTCTCCGATATCCTCGCGCGCAACGTGATGAACGAGATCCGCCGCCTCAAGGGCGTGGGCAAGGCCCAGCTGTATGGCTCGGAGCGGGCCATGCGGATCTGGATCGACCCGCAGAAGCTGATCGGTTTCAACCTCACGCCCAATGACGTGGCCGACGCCATCGCCGCGCAGAACGCCCAGGTCGCACCCGGCAGCATCGGCGATCTGCCCGGGCGCGGCACCCAGGAAATCACCGCCAACGTGGTGGTCAAGGGCCAGTTGAGCACGCCCGAGGAATTTGCCGCCATCGTCCTGCGCGCCAACCCCGATGGTTCCTCGGTGACCATCGGCGATGTCGCCCGGGTGGAGATCGGCGCCCAGGAATACCAGTACGGCACCCGCCTCAACGGCAAACCGTCCACTGCCTTCAGCGTGCAGCTCTCACCGGGCGCCAACGCCATGGAGACCGCGACCCTGGTGCGGGCCAAGATGCAAGAGCTGGCGCGTTACTTCCCCGAGGGCGTGCGCTATGACATCCCCTACGACACCTCACCCTTCGTCAAAGTGTCGATCCAGCAGGTGATCAGCACCCTGTTCGAGGCCATGCTGCTGGTGTTCCTGGTGATGTTCCTGTTCCTGCAGAACATCCGCTACACCCTGATTCCGACCCTGGTGGTGCCCGTGGCGCTGATGGGGACCTTCGCCACGATGCTGGCACTGGGCTTTTCGGTGAACGTGCTGACGTTGTTCGGCATGGTCCTGGCTATCGGCATCCTGGTGGACGATGCCATCGTGGTGGTGGAGAACGTCGAACGGATCATGGCCGAGGAAGGCCTCTCGCCCAAGCAGGCCACGCGCAAGGCCATGGGCCAGATCAGCGGCGCCATCGTCGGCATCACCCTGGTGCTGGTGGCGGTGTTCCTGCCGATGGCCTTCATGAAGGGCTCGGTGGGGGTGATCTACCAGCAGTTCTCGGTGTCGATGGCGGTGTCGATCCTGTTCTCGGCGTTCCTGGCCCTGAGCCTGACCCCGGCCCTGTGCGCGACCCTGCTCAAGCCCTTGGCCAAAGGCGAGCACCATGAGCGCAAAGGTTTCTTCGGCTGGTTCAACCGCCGCTTCGAACGCATGAGCGAAGGCTATCAGCACTGGGTGGTGCACGCCCTCAAGCGCAGCGGCCGCTACCTGTTGGTGTATGGCGTACTGCTGGCGGTGCTCGGCTATGGCTTCAGCCAACTGCCGAGCGCCTTCCTGCCCACCGAGGACCAGGGCTACACCATCACCGACATCCAGTTGCCGCCGGGTGCCAGCCGCATGCGCACCGAGCAGGTGGCTGCGCAGATCGAGGCGCACAACGCCGGCGAACCTGGCGTGGGCAACACCACACTGATCCTGGGCTTCAGCTTCTCGGGTAGCGGGCAGAACGCGGCGCTGGCATTCACCACGCTCAAGGACTGGTCCGAGCGCGGCGCCGAGGACAGCGCCCAATCGATCGCCGACCGCGCAACCGAGGCCTTTGCTCAGCTCAAGGACGCGGTGGCGTATTCCGTGCTGCCACCGCCCATCGATGGGCTGGGTGAATCCACCGGCTTCGAGTTCCGCTTACAGGACCGCGGCGGCATGGGCCATGAGGCGCTGATGGCGGCACGTGACCAATTGCTGGACGAGGCCCGCAAGAGCAAGGTGCTGACCAACGTGCGCGAAGCCTCGCTGGCCGAGAGCCCGCAGGTGCAACTGGAGATCGACCGCCGCCAGGCCAACGCCCTGGGTGTGTCGTTCGCCGATATCGGCGCGGTGCTCGACACGGCCGTGGGCTCGAACTACGTCAACGACTTCCCCAACCAGGGCCGCATGCAGCGGGTGGTGGTGCAGGCCGAAGGCGATCAACGCAGTCAGGTGGAAGACCTGCTCAAGATCCACGTGCGCAACAACAGCGGCAAGATGGTGCCCCTGGGGGCATTCGTGCAGGCCAAGTGGGTCAGTGGCCCGGTGCAGTTGACCCGTTATAACGGCTACCCGGCGGTGTCCATCTCCGGTGAGCCCGCCGCTGGCTACAGCTCCGGCGAGGCCATGACCGAAATCCAGCGTCTGGTCGACCAGTTGCCGGCCGGCGCCGGCCTTGAGTGGACGGGCCTGTCGCTGCAGGAGCGGTTGTCCGGCAGCCAGGCGCCGCTGCTGATGGCGCTGTCGCTGCTGGTGGTGTTCCTGTGCCTGGCGGCGCTGTACGAGAGCTGGTCGATCCCCACCGCGGTGCTGCTGGTGGTCCCGCTGGGCGTGCTCGGCGCCGTGCTGGCGGTGACCTTGCGCGGCATGCCCAACGATGTGTTCTTCAAGGTCGGCCTGATCACCCTGATCGGTCTGTCGGCGAAGAACGCGATCCTGATCATCGAGTTCGCCAAGAGCCTGGTGGACCAGGGCCAGGACCCGGTGAGCGCCGCCGTGCAGGCTGCACGCCTGCGCTTGCGGCCGATCGTGATGACCTCGCTGGCGTTCATCCTCGGCGTGGTGCCCCTGGCCATCGCCACAGGCGCAAGCTCGGCGAGCCAGCAGGCCATCGGCACCGGCGTGATCGGCGGCATGCTCAGCGCCACCCTGGCGGTGGTGTTCGTGCCGGTGTTCTTCGTGGTGGTGATGCGCCTGGCCGGGCGGCGCCAGGCCAAGGACAGCCAGGCGCAGCCCTACGAAGCCTGACTGGACAACACCTGCGTGACATGGGAGGGTTCCCGGCAATGACTGCCTGGAACCCTTTTTCATGTCTGCTCCCCTGCCCCCTTGTTCCGTTCTCATTCTTGCCGGCGGCCGCGGCCAGCGCATGGGCGGCCGCGACAAAGGCCTGGTGCCCTGGCACGGCGAGCCGCTGGTGGCCCACGTGCAGCGGGTGGTGCGGCCGCTGAGTGACGATGTGGTGATCTCGTGCAACCGCAACCACGAGGCATACCGGGCCTATGCCGATCAGTTGGTGTCCGACACCGAGGCGGACTTCCCGGGCCCGCTGGCCGGCGTGATCGCCGGGCTCGCGGCTGCGCGGCATGATTGGGTGGTGGTGCTGGCGTGCGATGCGCCACGCCTGGATCAAGCGTTGGTCACCGACCTGCTGCGCTTGGCGGTCGAACACGATAGCCCGGCCATGGTGCGCCAGGGTGGGTACTGGCAGCCGATGTTCAGTGTGCTGCCGCGCAAAGTATTGCCGCTGCTGGAGCAGGCCTGGAGCACTGGCGAACGGAGCTTGCAGAAGGCCCTGTTGCGCGCGTCCGTGCAAGGGTTGGAATGTACCGAGACAGATAGTCGGCTGAGCAACTTCAACAGCCCCC
Source organism: Pseudomonas sp. PKS (assembly GCF_051913525.1). Classification (NCBI taxonomy): domain Bacteria; kingdom Pseudomonadati; phylum Pseudomonadota; class Gammaproteobacteria; order Pseudomonadales; family Pseudomonadaceae; genus Pseudomonas; species Pseudomonas sp. PKS. Next base: position 469,200 of record NZ_JBEGDO010000001.1, read on the forward strand.
AGTGGCTCGAACAGTGACCAGGGCCGCTGCGCGGCCCATAGCAGGCTTGGCCAGTACCCCCAGGCGCCATCCCCGATCGTACGGATACTTACTACACGCCAGCCCAGACACCACCAATCGCGACCTCAGAAGGCCAAGTGGAGGTGTCTGGAGGGGTTGGCGCGCAGCGCCCTTCGGCGCAGCCGAAGTCGCGAGATGGAGGCTTGCGCAGCAAGCCGGAGGCCGCGAAGCCCCGCAAGGCACCGGAGCGCAGGGAACCCCGGAGCGCAGCGCAGGGGCCGTATGGGGGAGCCAACGGCTTTGGTTACTTTGGCCAAGACCAAAGTAACCCGCCGTAAAGGCGGAAAGCGCCAGTGGCGTCACCACCAAAAAAATGGATACAACCAAAACCCCAAAAACCCAAACCTACCCTTTCAACGCCTCGATACTGATTTCCCGCATCCGAAACTTCTGCACCTTCCCCGTCACCGTCATCGGAAACTCCTCCACGAAGCGGAAGTAACGCGGCACCTTGAAGTGCGCGATGCGGGCCTTGGCCCAGTCGCGCAGTTCTTCTTCGCTGGCGACATGCCCGGGATGGAAGCGAATCCAGGCCACGATCTCCTCGCCATACTTGCTGCACGGAATGCCGATCACCTGCACATCGGCCACCGCCGGATGGGTGAAGAAGAACTCCTCCAGCTCCCGCGGATAGATGTTCTCGCCACCACGAATGATCATGTCCTTGCTGCGCCCGACGATGCGCACATACCCATGCTCGTCCATTACCGCCAGGTCACCGGTGTGCATCCAGCCCTCAGCGTCGATGCTCTCGGCGCTGGCCTTGGGGTTGTTCCAGTAACCGAGCATCACGCTGTAGCCACGGGTGCACAGCTCGCCGATCTCCCCTCGGGGCACGGTGGCGCCTTCGGCGTCGATGATCTTGTTTTCCAGCCGAGGCTGGGTACGTCCCACCGTGGTCACGCGCAGTTCCAGCTCATCGTCCGGTCCGGTCTGCAGCGACACCGGGCTGGTCTCGGTCATGCCGTAGGCGATCTGCACCTCGGCCATGTGCATCTCGTCGATCACCCGGCGCATCACCTCGATCGGACACGTGGCGCCCGCCATGATGCCGGTGCGCAGGCTGGAGAGGTCGAATTCGCCGCGTTGGGGATGATCGAGCTCGGCAATGAACATCGTCGGCACCCCATATAGCGCGGTGGCACGTTCCTCGGACACCGCGCGCAGAGTGGCCAGCGGGTCGAAGGCGTCGTTGGGGTAAATCAGGGTACTGCCGTGGGTGAGGCAGCCTAGGTTGGCCATGACCATGCCGAAACAGTGATACAGCGGCACCGGCACCACCAGGCGGTCGTGCTCGGTCAGGCCCAGGCTTTCGCCGACCATGTAGCCGTTGTTGAGGATGTTCTGGTGGCTCAGGGTCGCCCCTTTGGGGAAACCGGTGGTGCCCGAGGTGTACTGGATGTTGATCGGATCGTTTGGCTGCAACTGCGCCTGGCGCTCGGCCAACGCCTGCGCGCTGACTTCATCGGCACGGGCCTGCAGGTCATCCCAGGCGAGAAAGCCCGCCGGCGGTTCCTTGGCCAGGCTGATGACGCCGCGCAACTCAGGCAAGCGTTCGCAGTGCAGCTCACCCGGGCGGCTGCCCTGCAGCCCGGGCACCAGGCCCAGCAGCATGGCGTGGTAGTCGGAGGTCTTGAAGGCACCCGCGCAGATCACCCAGCGGCAACCGGCCTGCCCCAGTGCATAGTCCAGTTCGCTGCTGCGATAAGCCGGATTGATATTGACCAGGATGGCCCCGACCTTGGCGCTGGCGAACTGGGTGATGCACCACTGGGCGCAGTTCGGTGCCCAGATGCCCAGACGATCGCCGGCCTGCACCCCCAGGGCCATCAACGCACGGGCATGGCGGTCGACGGCCTCGGCCAGCTCTCGCCAGGTGTAGCGCAGCCCTTGGTGACGAACGATCAGGGCGTCGCGATCAGGGAAGCGCGCGACGGTGGCGTCGAAGGCATCGCCGATACAGTGAGTGAGCAAGGCCTTGTCCGGGCTGCCCTGGGAGTAGCTTGGCTGAGGCATGGGGGTTCTCTTGTTGTTCTGGCGTTTACCGATCAGCCTCTTCGCGGGTAAACCCGCGAAGAAGCCCACACCGACCTAGCGGACGAACACCTGGGTGGTGGTGATCGCCATGTCCCCGCCAGGCAGCTTGATGTTCTTCACCTTCTTCATCGTCTGCGGGTCGAACACCGCGATGTCGTTGAAGGTCCCGGCCAGGTAGAGCTTGCTGCCGGCACGGTCGAACGCCACGCAGTAGTAAGTGTGGTCCAGGTTCGCAGCCTGGATCAGCTTGCGTTCCTTGATGTCATAGCGGGCCAGGCGATTGAGCACGCCGTACATCTGGTTAGGGTCCTTGGGCGAGCGCAGGCCGGTGAAGTACAGCTCGGTGAGGTCGGCGAACTCCTGGGTGTGGGTCTTGCCGGTTTTCAGGTCCACGGTCAGGTAGCCATACAGCAGCGCGGCCTCGTTCGGGTCCTGCTTGGCGTCCTTGAACTTGGCCACGGTGTAGAGCATGGAGAACTCGTGACGGCCAGTCTGGTGCGGCCAGAAGTACAGCACGTCCGGCGCGCTGTAGCCTGGGCGGTTCCAGTTGCGCAGGGGCAAGGCCACCTCGTACTTGCCGGTGTTCACGTCCATCTTGTAGATGTCCGCCCCGGCCACGTACAGGCTGCCGTCGTCCCCGGCGCGCATCAGGTAGACCTGGCGCGGCATGGGGAAGTGGCGAACCGGCTTGGCATTGAGCCCATCGGCAGTGCGGAACACCTCAAGGCGCGGCGGCTTGACCACGTAGTGGTCGTTCAGGCGCTGGGTCGGGTTGACCGTGGCATACACTTCCTTGCCGTCGGGGCTGATGGCGAAGGAGAACATCGAGCGCCCCACCTCCCCTGGCACGTTGGATAGGTTGGCGTGGAAGGTGGTGCCACAGGTGTCCAGGTCGATGCCGTAGATGTCGCCGAAATGGTTGTTCAGCACGTAGGCGGTGCGCTTGTCCGGCGCCATCATCGCCGTGCCGGGACCGAAGGCATCGGGCATGCGGCAGGTCTTGTAGAGCGTGTCGCTGGCCACGTCCACCACGTGCAGGTTGTTCGGGTAGTTGGTGGCGATCAGGTACTCGTGGCCGGCCTTGAGGGCGGGCCCGGTGTCAGCGGCCTGGGCCGTCCAGGCGCCGGCACAGACGGCGGCGGTGAGCGCGAGCTGTGCGCAGAATCCAGGTTTCATGCGGTTTCCCCTTGTTGTTCTTGTCTGGCCGGTCACTTGTCTTTCGGGAACACGGTGCCCAGGTTGCGCCAGTCTTCCATCGAGTTGGTGGCCTGGGCGTTCCAGTCCTGGTAGGTGCTCATCATGTCCGGCACCTGGGCAGGCCACCAGCACGGGTCGGAGCAGCCATACAGGTCCGCCTCCATCGGCTGGCAGAGGGAGCTGACGCCGCCAAAGGCGTCCACTTCCCAGCCCGGGTCGGTGGTGGCGGTGCAGCCTGCCACCGCGCTCATGGCCACGACCTCTTCCACACGGTCTTCGGCGGCGGCCTGCTCAAGGATGCGGGCCTTGTTGTTCAGGGGCTTCAAGTGCTTCATGTCAGTGCGCCTTCCGCGGAGTGATGTAGCGATCGATGAAGGCCGGATTGGCGGCCATGATGCGGCTGTAGACTTCGATGCCGAAGTCCACCCAGTCACGCATCAGTTCGCAGTAGTGGTAGGTCGGATGGGTGGGGTCGCCATAGCGCGCGTAGCTTTCGTGGTAGCAGCCACCGGAGCACAGGTTGCGGATACGGCAGCTGTCGCAACCGGTGCCGCTGCGGTCCAGGCGCTGGGACAGAAAATCATTGAGCTGCGCCTGCTTCACGCCTTGGTGCACATTGCCGAAGGTGGGCAGGCTGGAGCCGGTGAAGCGATGGCAGAGATTGAGCTCGCCTTCATGATCCACGGCCAGCATCTTCAAGCCGGCGCCACACGGCAGGGCCTTCTTGTGGCCCTCGTGGATGTCGGTGATCAGCTGGTGCAGGTTGGAAAAACCGATGTTGCGATGCTCCAGTGCCGCCTCCAGGTAGCGCCGGCCCAGGGCCTTCATGTTGGCGAAGACCTGCACCAGCTCCTCGCCGGTCAGATTGAAGCTGGCCATGTCGCCGGAGGTGACCGGGGCAAAACCCACTTCGGCGAACCCTAGCTCGTTGAACAGGTGGTTCCAGATGGTCTCAACGTCGGTGATGCCACGGGTCAGGGTGACCCGCGCACCGACTGGCCGGCTGTGGTAGCGCGACAACAGCATGTCGACCTTGCGCCGCACCACGTCATAGGTGCCCTGCCCGCCCACGGTGATGCGATTGCGGTCGTGCACGGTCTTGGGCCCATCGATGCTCACCGAAAGGCCAAAGCGATGGGCGTTGAGCCAATCGACGATCTCTTCGGTGAGCAGCGTGGCATTGGTGGTCATGATGAACTCGACCTGCTTGCCCGCCTCGGCGAAACGCCGCTCGCAGTAGGCGACCATGTGCTCGATCAGCGGCCGGTTGGACAGCGGCTCGCCGCCGAAGAACACCACGCTGTAGCGCTGCTCGTCGGGCGATTCCTTGAGCAGCATTTCCACCGAGGCCTCGGCGGTGGCGGTGCTCATCTTCTTGCCAGCCGAGGGTTTGTCCAGGTCTTCCTTGTAGCAGTAGGTGCAGCTCAGGTTGCAGCCGGTGTTGACGTTGAGCACCACGGTGTTGAGCGCCGTGCGCTCGACCTTGCGCAGGGCGATCTCCGGCGTCAGTGGCGAGCCGTCGCTGACCAGCTCAAGAGCGATTAGCTCGCGCAGCGTGTCTTCGATGTCCTGACCGGCGAAGCGCTGGCCCAGGCGCTGCACCAGTTCCTCGGCGGAGCAGCCCTGTTGGCGCAAGGTGTCGATGATGTCGCCGGTCACCGCGTCGGCGGCGAACAGCGAACTGCTGGGGATATGAAAGAGCATGCGGTCGGCATCCACCCGCACCTCGTGCAGGTTGCGTTCGACCAGGTTCAATAGTGCGCCCATGGCGACCTCTCGATGATTCTTCAGCCCGTTCTTGGATGGCACGCGCGACAACCGGCCGTCATGGCAACGGTGGGTTGTTCCAGCGCTGCACGGTGACGATCATGTGACCTTCGCCCTTCTGGCCGCCGTCTTCGAGTTCGGCGATGACCTTCAGGTTGCCGGCGTTGTTGGTCATCATCTTGCGCTCGGGGTTGGGGCCGGCGCCGGCTGGCATGAAGATGCCGTCGGCTTGCATCTGGCCTGCGAACTTCACGTCCTCGTCTTCCACGGCGCGTTCGTTGAACGGCTCAACCTTCCACTTGGCCGGCAGGTAGCCGATGCGCAGGGGCTGGCCACTGGCGTCCTTGCCCCAGGCCTCGGCCTCGAAGCGGCCCTGGACCTTGGGCGTGGAGCCGCCGTTCTCACCAATACGGGCGATGGAGAAGGCCGGGACCACCTTGACCTCCTCGACCTTGTCGTACACCGCCAGATTCACGCCCTTGAGCGCGCCGATGGCCACCTCGCGCTGCCCCGGCGCGGCATCGGCCGCAGCGCGGGCCTTGACCCGAACCTGCGTCGGCGTGGACTCCAGCACCTCGGTCACCTCGACCCCGGCCCCCAGTGTCGGCTTGCCGGCCAGGCCGCTGCCGACCAGGGTGATCTCGCTTTCGCTGCCCGCCTTGATGAACGCCGGCTGCACCGCCAGCAGGCGTGCCTTGCCCTCCTTCACCGCGCTGAAGTCCAGGCCACGCTCGTCGTGCTCGGCCTCGAACATGCGGCCTTTCATCTCGCCATCGAGTGCGGCGAACACCTGACGCAAGTTGCTGTCGCCGACCTTCACATTGCCGCGCCACTCGTAGCCGTTGTAGAGAATCGCCGAGCCGCTGCCATTGAAAGGCGTGCCGTCGGCGTACGTGCCCTTGACCTCGACCTTGAAGGTGTCGTCCTTGTCGGCAGTCACGCTCATCACACCGCGCACATCGCCCTTGGCCAGCATGTGCCCGCTGAAGGCCCACTGGCCCGGCAAGGCATCGGCCTTGGGCCGGGTCTTGAGCCATTGGGTCCAGGCCGGGTTGTCGAGGGGGTAGCGCTTGGCCAGGTCCGGGACCATCTGCTTGAGGGCGATGTCCAGCCAGTCGCGGTCGCGGGCCTGGGCTTGGTATTCGAGGGACGGCCATTGGCCGAGGTGGAAGTTGACCAGGTGTTCCCATTCCTGAGCCGGGCGACGCTGCAAGGCGACACGGGCGCCGGAGTGGCAACGGCCGCACATCTGGCTGGTCTGGTCGTCGAAATGCTCGACGGTATTGAGCCGGCGCTCCATGGCGTAACGCACGCCTTCGGTCTCACTGGGTGCCAGGCCCTGCTTGTCCGCCAGGTACTTGACCAGGGTGCGACGGTCATCGTCGCTGATCTGCAGGCCGTGCATCACCTGCATGCGCGCGATGCTCATCAGCCAGCCCTCAGGCGTCTTGCGCTGATGGCTGATACGGCTGTAACTGTCGTTACCTTCGGGGATGTGGCACCCCATGCACTTCGATTGCAACAGGCTCGGGCCCTGCTCGGCCGCCATGGCCTGGGTGCTCAGCAGTGCGGCGGCGACCAGCGCCAGTTTGCCCGCATGCCGCCGGAGTCGAGTCGTCTTCAAGGTCAGACCTCCACGGTGTTGTTCTTATCGTTATCGCACGCTCTGATACCGCTGGTGCATGTGACGAGGGCTGATACAGAAAGTGTGCCAGCCTCCGCAAAAACCTTTGTTTTCAATAGGTTGATTGATTTTTCCCTTGGATTTCATATAGCCACCGGCGAACCGGAACGTCCCATTTCGCGACAGGCTGTTTCAGTGTGAGACACGGCTCCGGGGGGGGGGGGGGGGGGGGGGGGGGGGGGGGGGGGGGGGGGGGGGGGGGGGG